>NZ_JBVVUU010000004.1:125680-174280 GCF_056032925.1 Aeribacillus sp. JST-2 | reverse complement strand
ACCTTTAGACCCAGTTTATTACATGTACCAATACTGGGTTTCTTCAGTATTGCCTTTTTTCGGATCATCGGACAAGGGAATTTCCAATTTCTATGATTTTTCACCTTGACATATTACCGCAGGACTTTTCCATGCTTTTTAGTAAACCGTTTCTTTAAAGAAAAATCCTGTATCCAAAGGTCGGTTTGGCGGCTGTATTGCTTCAATTTCAGCGAAAAGTTCGTTTTTGATTTCTTCATATTGCTTGCGATCCTCTACGCACAAATCGATCGCTTTCCGATACTTTTTCGTGACTTCCGCAATATATTCAGGAGTCTTCAGGACACCGTCAAATTTAAAAGAATCGATTCCAGCATCCACCAATTCCTCTAGTTCATCAATGATGCATATATCGTTCGGACTCATAATGTGAGTCCCATTTTCATCCTCAAAAATCGGATATTTATTATTTCTTTCTTTGTCATGCAAAAACATGTTTTTCCCCAATTTTTTGTTGTGGATTTCCATTACTTTGCCTTGGTATTCAAAATAGTTGCCGATGAGCGATCTTTTCGATTGAAACATACAGGCCATTCCGTGAACTTGCACTTCTATTTCTACTTCTGAGTGTTCTTTCGTTTCAATGACCTCATCCATGCTCAATTCTCTTGCCAATACCGCACGTTTGGCGCCTTTTCTTCCCCAATAGTTGCAAGCGTACCAGTTTGTTGCTGTTGTTTCCGTATTCCAATGAAGCTTCATATGAGGAGCAACTTCTTTTACGGTCAACAGGACGGCAGGATCACCAAAAACAATTGCGTCAGCTCCGGCAGCGCTCAAAAATTGAACGTAATTTGCCAGTTCATCGACTTTATCATTATGAAAAATGGCGTTCATGGCAACATAGACTTTTTTTCCCAAACCGTGCGCAAGTTGGATGGCCCGGGCAACATCATCGCGGAGAAATTCCCCGGCAAGCCTTAAACCGTACCGTTGCTCGCCAATTATAAACGCATCCGCCCCTGCCTTTGCCAGTGTTTCAATATCGCCTAGACAAGTAGGCGTAACTAGCAGCTCTGGTTTTTTCATAGCGATTCACCTCTTTTTATGCTGAAAGCCAGCCCGTCGCCGACCGGGATGATGACAGTTTCCCAATGATGACGGGTCATAAGCCATTTATTGTATTTTTCTATTTTTCTTGCCAAAGATTTTAATCGCCTCGATTCGGCCTTTTCATCCTTTATCAGCCCCCTAAATAAAACATTATCTGAAAAAACAACCGCTTTTTCTGTCAGAAGTGGTTCATACGTTTCAAAAAACCGTTGATATTGCCCTTTGCTTGCATCGATAAAAAGTGCGTCAAACGGCCCATCCCGTTCCACTTCATGTTTTATGTCAAGGGCATCGCCAAGATAGATTTTGATTTGATCTTCCAAATTGCATATCTGGATATTATTGAATGCTTCCTCGTAGCGATCGCGCTCCCGTTCAATTGTAAATATTTTTGTTTCAGGCAGCGCTTTAGCCATACGGATGGCCGAATAGCCGACCGCAGAGCCGATCTCCAATATTTTTTTTGGCTGATAAAGCTTCAATATATGCAGCATAACCGACAAGCTTATTTCTTCCATGATGGGGATTTGACGTTCCCTTGCATATCGTTCTATTCTTTCGATTTCGTTATCGTTTTCTTTTTGAAGGCTTTTAATATATTCTTCCAGTTTGTCATTTATCTGGATAGACACTGTCGCAAAACCACCTTAATTTTAAAAAATGAACGAACCTTCTTTTTGTTTGTGTTACGGCTCGATATATTTTATCATAAAAGAAAAAGGATTGCGAATCGCAAACCTTTAATCTTCTTTCGTGATATGCCTCTCTTTTTCTCTGTTGTGCTCTTCAAGTGTTTTCGTAAAAATGACATCTCCTTCTTTTGTTGCCAGAAAATAATAAAAATCTGTTTTGGCGGGATAAGCGGCCGCATCCAACGATTGCTTGCCGGCATTGGCGATCGGTCCAGGAGGCAGCCCTTTTACTTTATAGGTGTTGTATGGGGAATTGACTTCCAAATCTTTATAATATACCCGCTCTTTATGCTTTCCTAATGCATATAAAACGGTTGGGTCTGTTTGAAGAGGCATATTTTTTTCGAGGCGGTTATAAAACACGCTGGAAATTTTTTCGCGTGCTGCTTTTTCTGTTGCTTCCTCTTCGATTAACGATGCCAACGTTAAAAACTGATGTGTTGATAGATGCAGTTCCTTTATCCTGCTTTGATAAGGAGCAAGCACTTCATCCGTCTTTTGAATCATTTTTTCGATAATCTCAGACAATGGCGGCGAACTTTCGTAAAAGGAATATGTCGCCGGAAATAAATATCCTTCCAGCGCATATTTGATATTCTTGTGAAAAATATCATTTGTTAACGTATTAGGGTATCTCTCTTGCATTTTTCTGACAAAATTTTGATCTGTCAGCTGTTTCAACACTTCATCCCGCGGATATTTGGTTTCTTCCGATATGATGGAAGCAATCTCTTCCAGCTTTGAGCCTTCCGGAATGGTTATTTTGATTTCGGCTTTCTGCATGAATTCTCCTTTTTTCAGCCGATCGATAATTTCCTGAATCGTCATTGCCTGATTCAAATTGTATGTTCCTGCTTTAAATCCTGATTCATTTTTAAACTTCACATAATATTTAAATATTTTATCATTTTTGATGACATTGCGGTCTTCCAAAATCGACGCAATTTGCGATACTGATGAACCGATGGGGATTTTCACTTTCACTGGTGCATCATTATCCGGATCGACCGGTTTCAAGGCTGAACGTATATATAAATAGCCTCCTCCGATGATTCCTGAAAAAAGCAGGACCATTATGATCAAGATCATGAACACCGTTTTGCGGACAACTCCAGCAACTTGTTGTTTTTCCATCAATTTCTGCTCATCGATTCCTTTATTCGAATCAGCATCAGACATTCATCCATCCTCCTTTCATCCCGATAATTATACTACAAATTGAGAATGGATTCGTCAAAAATCCCCATTTTTTTCGAAATCGACCAATTAAAGTACGGTTATCCGCCATAAACGATCGCTCAAAACTCTTACTTCGGCTGAAGTCAAAAACGTTTATCAAGAAGGGGATATGCAAACACAAAGGGCTGGTTTTTGATTATTTCAACCGTTCTTTCCAAAAAAATAAAAGCACCGAAAAAAGGCGCTTTTATTCTTCCTCTTCATCTAAAAATGTGTTTAGCACTTCTTCGATCATATCCCATTCTTCATCCGTTTCCACCGGCCTCAGTTCGCCAGCTTCCCCGTCATCGTTCGGGATGAAGCTGGCGGCATGCAGTTCAATTTCATCATCATCCGTAATGCCGATTGGATAATAAAGAACATATGATTTTTCAAATTCATCTGATTCAAATGTAAACAAGATTTCACATAGTTGTTCATTGCCATTTTCATCAATGACCGTAAATTGCTTCTCACCGTGCTCCATTTTTTTCACCTCAATTTAGTTTTGGCTGTCTAAATAGCCTTGCAAAATCATGACGGCCGCCATTTTGTCAATCACATTCCGCCGTTTTTTCCGGCTCACATCCGCTTCAATTAAGAGTCTTTCTGCTTCCACGGTGGAAAGTCGTTCATCCCACAATATCACCGGCAGCTGAAATTTTTCTTTCAACAGTTTGGCGAAACGTTGGCTTGCTTCCCCTCTCGGTCCAACGGTTCCATTCATGTTCTTTGGGAACCCTACAACTATTTTCTCCACATCATACGTTTTCATAAGTTCAGAGAGTCGGCTGAGGCCAAACTCTCCTTTCTCTTCATTGATTTTTATCGTTTCCAGCCCTTGTGCTGTCCATCCAAGTTCATCACTAATGGCTACGCCCAATGTTTTGGATCCTAAATCAAGACCGATAATCCGCATGTTATTCCTCACATTGCCTTTTTAAATAAGATTGAACCAACTCTTCAATCAATTCATCGCGTTCAATTTTTCGGATGAGATTTCTGGCTCCGTTATGTCTGGGGATATATGCGGGATCTCCGGACAATAAGTAGCCGACAATTTGATTAATCGGATTGTAGCCTTTTTCTTCGAGCGCATTATAAACGGCGGTAAGAACTTCTTTGACACTCGTATCAACAGGTTCTTCCGAAAAATTAAACTTCATCGTTTTATCGAAGGAACTCACCTTTTGCACCTCTTTCCCAGACTAAAAACGATTCTGCTTGTCTATATCCATTTTACACCATTGATGCAAATTATGAAACGGAATTCACGAATTCTTCGACAAAACGAAGAGCTTCCGACAATTTTTCAGGATTTTTGCCGCCTGCTTGCGCCATATCCGCTCGTCCGCCGCCATTCCCTCCACAGCGGCCGGCCACTTCTTTAATCAATTTTCCAGCGTGATAGCCTTTTTCCACTAAATCTTTTGTCACGCCTGCCGCCAAGTTTACTTTTCCGTCCGCCGCCGATCCTAAAACGATAATGGCCGAACCGAGCTTTTGCTTCAATTCATCCACCATCGTGCGCAAGCTGTTCATATCTTTTAGCTGCACTTTCTCGGCAAGAACCGTTATACCGTTGAGGGATACAGCTTTATCCACAATGTTTTTGGCTTCCAGATTGCCAAGTTTCGCCGCTAAAGATTCATTTTCCTTTTGCAATTCTTTTATTTCCTGCTGCAGGCCGTCGATTCTCTCTAGTATGTCTTTTGTGTTTGCTTTTAATTTTCCGCCAATTTGTTCCAACAGTTTGAGGTGATCATTCATAAAATGGTAAGCAGCTTTACCCGTCACCGCCTCTATACGGCGAGTTCCAGCTCCGATTCCGGTTTCAGAGACAATTTTAAACAATCCGATTTCCGCCGTGTTGCCTACATGGCAGCCTCCGCAAAGTTCCAGCGAATAGTCGCCGACTTGGACAACGCGGACGATTTTCCCGTACTTTTCTCCGAACAATGCCATCGCTCCCATTCGTTTCGCTTCATCGAGAGGCATATGTTCGATCGTAACCGGAAGACGATCCCAAATTTTTTCATTGACAATTTGTTCGATTTTGGCTAGTTCTTCTTGGTCCACTTGACCAAAATGAGAAAAGTCAAAGCGGAGACGATCGCTTGCAACAAGTGAACCTGCTTGGTTGACGTGAATACCCAGCACATCTTTTAGCGCTTGATGCAATAAATGAGTTGCTGTATGATTCATTTCGATCGTTTTTCTTGACTCTTGATTGACAGAAGCAACAACAGAAGCCCCCGTCGTCAAAACGCCCTTTTCGATGATGACACGATGTAAATGTTGTCCGTTCGGCGCTTTTTGGACATCTTTAACTTTTATGATGACTTCATCGTTTTGAATAACACCTTCATCGGCAATTTGCCCTCCGCTTTCCGCATAAAAAGGAGTAACGTCCAATATGATTTGGACTTCCTCTCCTTCCAAAGCCCGTTCGACTAATGTTCCATCTTTTACGACAACTAGCACTTTCGCTTCCGTTTCAAGAGTTTCGTAGCCGATGAATTTGCTTTCCTGTTTCAATCCGACAAGGACACCGCCTTGCACCTGCATGGATTCGACATCTTGTCTTGCTTTTCTTGCCCGCTCTCTTTGCCGTTTCATTTCTTCTTCAAAACCGGCATAATCCAATGTCATGCCTTCATCTTCCGCATATTCCGCCGTCAATTCCACCGGGAAACCGTATGTGTCGTACAGGCGGAAGACTTCTTTACCGGGAATGACGCCGCTCGCTTTTTCTTTTTCCCTTTTGATGACATCAGCTAAAATGGCAAGCCCTTCATGAAGCGTTTCATGGAAGCGTTCTTCTTCGTTTTTGATCACTTTTTGAACAAAAGCTGCTTTTTCTTTCACTTCAGGGTAATAATCATCCATAATTTCGGCAACAACCGGCACGAGTTCATACATAAACGGCCGTTCTATGTTTAACGTTTTCGCATAACGGACTGCCCGCCGGAGAAGCCGTCTGAGAACGTATCCTCTTCCCTCATTGGAAGGAAGCGCGCCATCGGCTACAGCAAAAGTCACCGTGCGAATGTGATCGGCAATCACTTTAAAAGCAACGTCCTTTTCTTCATCAACTCTGTATTTTTGACCGGAAATGTTTTCGACAGCTTCGATAATAGGAAGGAAAAGATCTGTATCAAAGTTCGTCGGCGCGTTTTGAATGACCGAAACCATGCGTTCTAATCCCATGCCGGTATCGATATTTTTTTTCGGCAGAGGGGTGTAAGTGCCATCAGGATTGTGATTGAATTGGGAAAAAACAAGGTTCCATACTTCCAAATAGCGTTCATTTTCTCCGCCTGGATATAGCTCAGGATCATTCGGATCATTGCCGTATTCTTCACCGCGATCATAAAAAATTTCCGTATTCGGTCCGCTTGGGCCTTCCCCGATATCCCAAAAATTCCCTTCCAAACGAATGATCCGTTCTTCCGGCAATCCGATTTTGTTTTTCCATATGTCATATGCTTCATCATCTTCTGGATGGATGGTGACTGATAATCGATCCGGGTCAAATCCGATCCATTTTTCGCTTGTTAAAAATTCCCACGCCCACTCTATCGCTTCCTCTTTGAAATAGTCTCCGATTGAAAAATTCCCGAGCATTTCAAAAAACGTATGATGGCGGGCGGTTTTTCCAACGTTTTCAATATCATTCGTCCGAATCGATTTTTGCGCATTGGTGATTCTCGGATTTTCCGGTACAACCCTTCCATCGAAATATTTTTTTAATGTCGCCACCCCGCTGTTGATCCACAAAAGAGACGGATCATCCACTGGGATTAAAGACGCACTCGGTTCGACCGAGTGTCCTTTTTCCTTGAAAAAGTCAAGGAACATTTGGCGAACTTGAGCAGATGTTAGCTTTTTCATGGCATCCTCCCCATATCAACCTGTTTTGTTTTTTGGCATAAATAAAAACCCCCGTCCATGGAAATATGTGCAAGTTGCACAGGGACGAGAGTTACCCGCGGTACCACCCTGATTATGAGCATTCGCCCATCACCTTCATTTTGCCGTAACGAGGCGGAACGTCAGGTTTTTGCCTGCACTCAGAATTAGCTTTCTGCTGCCCTTCATCTAGAGCTTCTTTCAGCCGCGGAAGCTCCTCTCTAAAAAGATGGACTGCAGCATACTGGATTCATCATCGCTTTAAAATGCTTATATTCTATACGAATTATAGACAACGCAAAAATACTTGTCAATGCGCCCTCCTCGTGCGTAAAAAATAAAGCAGCGTTTCCTTCAGAACGGCAACGAAAGGTACCGCCAAGATTAAACCGATTGCACCGCCGATTTCCCCTCCTGCAAGAAGAGCCATAATAATCACAAGCGGATGTAAATGCAAACTTCTCCCAACAATGAGCGGACCTAATATATTTCCTTCAATAAATTGCAAACTGAATACAATTATGATGACAATGATCATTTTATTGATCGATATCGCCGCTGCAATCATTAAGGCGGGAACAGCTCCAATCAAGGGTCCGAAATACGGGATGATATTTGTCAAACCGATGATGGTCCCTAAAATGAGCGGGTACTTTATTTTAAAAAGCCAAAAAAGAAGGGATGCGGCCATGCCGATCAAAAAGCAGACAAACAGCTGCCCTCTTAAATAGTTTCCAAGGGTTTCATCGATATTTTTTAATAACTGCTTGCCCTCCTTGCGCCATTTCCTAGGCGTCAGACACCAAATTGTTTTTTCTATTTCCTGATAATCTTTCAACATATAAAAAACAAGAAATGGTATGACACCAATCGTGACGATATGATCTAATAACATTTTTGTACTTTCAAGCAGACGTTCAAGAAACTGTGCAATCGATCTCTCGGTATTCTCTATATAAGATTCAATCCGCTGATGAACTTCAGCAGGCAAACCGCTTGTCCCGTCATGTATTTGATCCGTCCAATTTTGGTAAGTTTTTGTGAACAACGGGATATTTTCCGCCAAATCTTTCATTTGTTCAACGAAAATGGGAAACCCTTTATAAAAACTAAAGCCGATTCCGCCAAAAAACATCAAATAGATGATCAAAATGGATAATGGCCGCGGCAATCCCGTTTCGTACAGCTTTTCAACGACTGGATGAAGCAAGTAAGTAATAAGCCCAGATATTAAAAAAGGGATGCAAACCGCTTTGATCATTTTAAGAAAAGGCAGCCAAATTCCCTTTAATTGCCAAATAATAAAAAAGAACAATGCAAATAGCAGCAAAAAGACGATTCGAAACAGCCATTTTCGTTCCCGCTCATTCATCCCTTATCCCTCCTCCTCTTATTTTGAGGAAAGATTGGGAGAATATACGCAAAAGCGCCTCTTTTCGGCGCCTTAAATTGCACGGTCATCTTCCGTGAATAAATCATCTAACGAACTGAGCGTTCCGTCTTCCTCGACCTGATGGGTATGGATCAATCCTTTTGAGACAGTGAGTTCAATAAAACAATTCCAACAATAATATTGATTCACGCCAATTTTGCCGATATCTTTGCTTTTGCAGTTTGGGCAAGTCAACAAAACAGGGACACCCCTTTATCGATTTTCTTATTTAACAACTATGGCCACTTTTATTTGAAGCAAGTACGGCTTCCGCCTCCTGTTGTCACTCCCCACAGTTGTTTCGGATGTTACAATTTTCTCCCTGTTTCTTTAAAAATATACCTTTTTTGGCAATGCTCTATCCCTATTGCCCAAATTGCCGAATTTTATATGCGGTTCCCATCAAGGAGGCTGTCGCAGCATTGTATGTTTAAGGCTGTCCATCCGTTGCTGTCTATTTTCAAATCATTAAACGGCTGACACGGCAGGCTTTTGTCTTTGAAAGTATGGAATAACAGAACGACTGAACAGGACTGTTTTAAAAGGTGATTCCGCTTAATGAAAAATAACGAAAACATGGATATATGAAGTTAAATAAAAAATGGGGCATTTTACGTCTCAAAATCAATTTGAGGCAGCCCCATTATTGTCCGCTTTCTTCCATGAAATCGTATGGAGTGATATTTCCCATTCCAATATTTGCGTCTTCAATCGGAAACGGCAATTCCTCCGTCTCGTCAACTGCATCATGTCCTTGCAAGCGCTTATTCAAAGTTGTTTGCCGCATATACTCCTGATTGTTGCGAACCCCCATTTCCAGAGCCTTCCATTCTCCGCACATGATCAAAAATTGCTTGCTTCTCGTTACAGCCGTATAAATTAAATTCCTTCTTAACATCCGGTAATAGCTATTTACGACAGGCAAAATGACGATCGGAAACTCGCTGCCTTGAGATTTATGAATGGAACAGCAATAAGCGAGCGTAAATTGATTGAATTCCGCCTTTGTATACGTGACTTCGATTCCATCATATGAAACGACCACCATATCTTCTTTATCCACATTTTCTTTTGCATAGAAGATGGAGACAATTTCCCCGATGTCGCCGTTAAATACATGTTGGTCGGGCTGATTGACCAGCTGCAGAACTTTATCGCCAATCCGATAAATGACATTTCCATGTTTTATTTCCCTTTTGCTTTCAGCAGGAGGATTCAGCATTTCTTGAAGCATTTCATTTAACTGATCAATCCCGGCGCTTCCTTTATACATCGGGGCTAAAACTTGTATGTCTTTCGCCCTGAACCCTTTTTTTAACGCATTTTCAATAACTTTTCTCACCACTTCTTTTACTTGCGGCGTTGAACAAGGAATAAAGGATCGATCGCTTGTCGGTGTCAAAAGATCATCCGGCAATGTTCCTTTGCGGATGGCATGCGCTAAATCAATAATTGTCGAACCTTCCGCTTGCCGATAAATGTCTGTCAATGTGACAACAGGGATTTTTCCGCATTGGAGCAAATCACGAAGTACTTGGCCGGGCCCTACAGATGGCAGCTGGTCTTCATCGCCGACAAGAACGATTTGAATATCAGACGGAAGAGATTTAAACAACTGATGCATGAGCCAAACATCCACCATCGATACTTCATCGATAATGAGAAGTTTTCCGGAAATCGGATTATCTTCGTCATGATCAAAGCCTTCCGTCCCATTCCAGCCTAAAAGACGATGAATGGTAACTGCAGGAAGCCCTGTTGCTTCCGCCATTCTCTTGGCCGCTCTTCCCGTAGGCGCTACAAGGACAACCGGAAACGGTTCTTCTTTTTTTTGATAATCTTTGGGATCCAAGGAAATGCCGTGAAGGTCGGCATAAATTTCGACAATGCCCCGAATAACCGTTGTTTTACCCGTTCCGGGACCGCCTGTTAATAAAAGCATTGGTGAATGAATCGCTCGCTGAATCGCTTCTTTTTGCGAAGGGGCAAACTGCACATTCATTTTCTCTTCCAGGCGGCCTAACGCCAGCAAAAATTCAGATTCAGGAAACTGATCATGAAAATGTTTTTGGCTTAAAAGCCTTTCAATGCTTCTTGCCAGCCCTATTTCCGCAAAATATAACGACGGCCAATAAATCCTATTTTCTTCCACCACAATTTTTCCATCTTCTTCTAGTTCTATAAACATTTTGGCAAGATCTTGTTCTGATACCGTTGCTTCTTTTCCCGCATTTAACAAATCGAGCGCTTTTTCAAGAAGCTGTTTGTCTGTTAAATATACATGGCCTTCTTTTATCGCATATTGTTCTAGTGCGAACAAACAAGCTGCTTTTAAGCGGTCAGGGTGGTTTCCGGAGATTCCAAGCTCTCTGCCGATTTCATCCGCTCGAAAAAATCCAATTCCCTCAACATCTTCTACCAGTTTATAAGGATTTTGCCGAATCCGTTCCAGTGTTTCCTCCCGGTACAATTGATAAATTTTCATTCCCAGCTGGGCTCCGATGCCTAGTTGATTGAGACCGATCAAAACTTGTTCCAGCCCTTGATGCTCTTTTAAGGCCTCCCTTAAATAGTCTGCTTTTTCTTTTGAAAGTTTCGGAATACGCTTGAGCGCATCCGGATTTTCCAATATGATGGAGATTGCCTTTTCCCCTAGCTCAGCAACAATCGCCTCTGCTGTTTTTTTGCCGATTCCTTTAAAAAGATCGCTTGACAAATACTGGATGACTCCTTCTTTTGTTGTCGGTATCTCCTTTTTAAATCGCTCGGCATGAAATTGCAGTCCGAATTTTGGGTGATGCTTTTTGACACCAAAAAACGTGTAGCTTTCATTTACATGGAGAAAAGGAAAATAACCGGTGACAGTAATTTGGCTTTGATCGAAATGCTCATTCGTTTCCTCAATTTTGACTTTTAAGACGGTATAAAAATTTTGCTCATTTTGAAAGACAACATGTTTAATGACACCGCGGAGAAACGGTGCGTCATTAAGAAACAAGCCATCTTGATGACCGTCCATCCTTTCCCCCTCCCCTATTGTTTCGCCAGCGCCTCTTCGACCAGCTTTTTGGCATTTCCTGCCAATAAATGATCTGGCTGAATCGAAAGAGCTTTTTGAAACATTGTCAATGCTTTTTCAGCTTCGTCTTCATACGCATAAGCCACACCTAAATTATAATACGCATCGGCATGATCAGGGTCGAGTTCGATCGCTTTTCTCAGTTGGACTTTCGCTTCTTGAACCAATCCTGTTTGAGCCAGGCAAAGGCCGTACTGAAAAAACGCCGCCGCGTCTTTATCATTTAATTCAACAGCCCTCTGCAAATAAGGAAGAGCAAGACGGGATTCATCAAGTTGATAAAGGGACATGCCCAGCATAAAATAAGCATCGCCATCATTTAATCCAAGCTGGATGGCTTGCTGAAAAAAATCTTTCGCCTGTTGAAAATCATTTAAATGATAATAAACCGCGCCCATTCCGTAATATGCTGTTGCCGTTTGTTTATCGAGAGCAATTGCCTTTTGATAAAATGTCAAAGCTCTTTCCGCATCGCCGGTGGAAGCCAGCAAATTTCCAAAATTCACATATAGGACCGGATCATTAGGGTTTTCTTCAAGCGCCTCTGCAAAATATTTAGCAGCTTCTTCCCATTTCCCTTCTTTCATCGCCTCCAAAGCCAATTGATTTTTTGACATCTTTTCACCCTTCCATAACCTTTTCAAAAGAGCTCCTTCTGCAGAAACTCCTTTTCTATATTCACTTCTGGATGCAACTTTTTACATTGGTTGAAAAAAGATCGTCTCCATCCGTCAGCCTACATACCATAGTTTTTTTCCGTCCTTATACACCTCATCAATCGTGCCGCCGCCCAAGCATTCCTCTCCATTATAAAAAACGACAGCTTGTCCGGGGGTTACGGCACGGACAGGTTGTTCAAACGAAACCTTTGCTGTTTTGCCGCCAATCATTTTCACCCTTACAAATTGATCAGGCTGGCGATAGCGGAATTTGGCAGTACAAGCAAACTCCTCTTCCGGGACTTTGTTGGAAATCCAGTTGATGTTTGAGGCAATGATCGCATCGGAAAATAAATGATCATTTTCAAAGCCTTGTTCAACATATAACACATTTTCTTTTATATTTTTTCCGACAACAAACCAAGGCTCCCCATTTCCGCCTATGCCGAGGCCATGTCGCTGTCCAATCGTATAATACATTAAACCATCGTGTTTTCCTTTAACTTCTCCAGACAGCGTCTCCATTCTCCCCGGCTGAGCGGGCAAATATTGGCTTAGAAATTGTTTGAAATTGCGTTCACCAATAAAGCAAATGCCGGTGGAATCTTTTTTCTTGGCTGTTGCCAAATTGGCTCTTTCAGCAATTTCTCTCACTTGTTTCTTTTCTAGATGGCCGATGGGGAACATCACCTTTGATAATTGTTCCTGTGTCAATTGGTTCAAAAAATAGGTTTGGTCTTTATTGGCATCTTTTCCGCGCAGCATTTTGTATTCGCCGTCACGATATTTAACCCTTGCATAATGGCCTGTCGCCACAAAGTCGGCTCCCAGTTCCAATGCATGATCCAAAAATGCTCTAAATTTTATTTCCTTATTGCACATTACATCTGGATTTGGTGTTCTTCCTGCTTTATACTCTTCTAAAAAATAGGTGAAAACTTTATCCCAATATTCTTTTTCAAAATTGACGGCATAATAGGGAATGCCCAATTGATTGCATACACGAATGACATCATTGTAATCTTCCGTTGCTGTGCATACTCCGTTTTCATCAGTATCATCCCAATTTTTCATAAAAATTCCAATCACATCATAGCCTTGTTCTTTCAGGAGTAAAGCGGCCACCGATGAATCAACGCCGCCTGACATCCCGACAACGACTCTAGTTTCTTGTGGGGCTTTTGGCATTTTTGTTACCTCTTTCTACTTTGAAGTCAACCTTTTAATGATTTGGGAAATGGTTTTGGCCGCATTTGCAATTTCTTCTTCCGTATTGCCCAATCCAAAACTAAAGCGAACAGATGAAGTAATCCGCTCCGAATTTTTGCCAAACATAGAGACGAGAACATGTGACGGTTCAACAGAGCCTGCTGTACAGGCTGAACCGCTGGAGGCCGCTATTCCGGCCAGATCCAGATTTACGAGAAGAGACTCTACATTCGTGCCCGGAAAGAAAACGTTCATAATATGCGGAAGGCTATTTTTTACAGAACCGTTTATTTGAAACGATATGTTTTCTTTTTGAAACAGATCCATCATCACTTGTTTAAAATAGCTGTATTGTTTTGCTTTTTCTTCTCTTGTGCTTTCCGCAATTTGTACGCTTTTTGCCAATCCAACAATGCCTGGTACATTTTCCGTCCCGGCTCTTCTTTTTAATTCCTGCTCGCCTCCGAACAGCCGCGGAGAAAATTTCACGCCTTTTCGTGCATATAAGAAACCGGTTCCTTTCGGGCCGTTTATTTTATGGCCGGAAACAGACAATAAATCAATGCCCATTCTGCCGACATCTATTGGCAATAACCCGTATGCCTGCACCGCATCTGAGTGGAAATAGGCTTGATGTTCCTTTAATAATTGTCCTATTTCCGCTATCGGCTGTATGGATCCCACTTCATTATTGCCCAACATCACCGACACAAGGATCGTATCATCCTGCAAGGCTTTATTTACATCTTCAATGGACACAACGCCCGATTCGTCAACCGGCAAATAAGTGATGCGAAAACCATATTTTTCTAAGTAGCGGCAAGATTGCAAAACCGCCGGATGCTCAATTTCCGTTGTGATGATATGCTTCCCTTTGTCCGCATTAGCCAGCGCCGTTCCGATGATCGCCATATTGTCCGCTTCAGTTCCACCGCTTGTAAAAATGATTTCTTTTGCATCGGCTTGAATGCTTTTGGCGATGATTTCCCTTGATTCGTCGAGGAAACGCCTGCTTTCACGACCAAATGAGTGAATGCTTGACGGATTTCCAAAAACATCTCTCATAAAATGGACCATTTCTTCAAGAACATCTGGATGAACTGGCGAGGTTGCCGCATGATCTAAATAAACCCGCTCCATCTTTGAATTAACGCCTCCTGTATTAAATGTAGAACATATAGGCATCCTGCTCATTATCATCGCTAAAGCTAGCAAGATCAGCTAATGTCGTATTATCAAGGACATCTTTGATCGCATCGCGAATCTTCAACCAGAGATGCCTCTGGGCAGGCTGTTCGTCTTCTATTCCCTCTACAGGAGTAATCGGTCCTTCCAAAACGCGAATAACATCCCCTGCCGTTATCTTTGACGGATCATCAGCCAACACGTAACCGCCATAAGCGCCGCGGATGCTTTTGACTAGCCTGGCATTGCGGAGCGGAGCGATCAACTGTTCCAAATAGTGTTCAGATAAATTATGTGTTTGAGCGATGCTTTTCAGGGAAGTCGGTCCTTCACCGTACTTTCGTGCAAGTTCAATCATGATCGTTAACCCATAGCGTCCTTTCGTTGAAATCTTCATATACCTACACTCCCATTTCAATGTTCTTTCAAAAATTGTCTCCAACGTCATTCTACTTTAAACTTTAGTCATTATAGCATATTATCTTATTATAGAGTAACGAGAATATCTTAGGAGCGATATGATGGAACCGCTAGCTTACAGAATGCGTCCAACGAAAATAGAAGAGATCATCGGACAAGATCATTTAGTAGGAAAAGGAAAAATTATTGAACGAATGGTTCGGGCGAAAGTTTTGAGCTCGATGATTTTATACGGTCCTCCCGGAATCGGCAAAACTTCGATGGCTACGGCAATAGCAGGCAGCACAAACACTCCATTTCGAAAGTTGAATGCGGTGGTCCACAACAAAAAAGATATGGAAATTGTGGTGGAAGAAGCGAAAATGTCCGGCAAGATCATTCTTATTTTAGATGAAGTGCACCGCCTTGATAAAGCAAAACAAGATTTTCTGCTTCCGCATCTTGAAAGCGGAATGATTATTTTAATTGGCGCGACGACGAGCAATCCTTACCACGCCATTAACCCTGCGATTAGAAGCAGATGCCAAATTTTTGAGCTAAAGCCGCTTTCGACTGACGAAATTATGACCGCTCTGAAAAGAGCTTTGAATGACCCCCGGGGGCTGAATGATTATGCAATTGACATCAGCGACAAAGCGTTAAGGCATATAGCCGAAAGCTCTTTCGGAGATGTTCGAGCGGCATTAAACGGTTTGGAATTAGCCGTTTTATCAACAAAAGAGGATCAAAACGGAATCGTCCGAATTTCAGTTGAAATTGCTGAAGAATGCATGCAAAAAAAGAGTTTTTCACACGATAAAGATGGCGATCATCATTATGATGTTTTATCTGCTTTTCAAAAATCGATTCGCGGATCTGATGTAAACGCTGCCCTTCATTATTTAGGAAGATTGATTGAAGCAGGTGATCTGCCTTCCATTGCGCGTCGGCTGATCGTCATTGCTTATGAAGACATCGGCCTGGCCAATCCGCAAGCAGGCGTTAGAACCCTTGCTGCCATCGAAGCTGCAGAACGCGTCGGATTCCCGGAAGCGCGCATTCCTTTAGCAAATGCAGTGATTGAATTGTGCTTATCGCCAAAATCGAATTCTGCTATTAAAGCCATTGATGCGGCATTGTCGGATATCCGCAAAGGGTTGTCCGGCGAGATTCCCGATCATCTAAAAGATGCCCATTACAAGGGTGCGAAAGAGCTTGGAAGAGGTATTGACTATATATACCCTCACGATTTTGAAACAGGATGGGTGAAGCAGCAATATCTTCCCGATTCAATTAAACACCGCAAATATTATGAGCCGAAACGGACTGGAAAATTTGAACAGGCACTTGCCCAAATATATGAAAACATTGAAAAAAAGCAAAAAGGAGGAAACTGAAAAAAAAGACCTTTTGAACAGTCAGCATTTTCTTTATTAAAAGTAAAACGAATTTTTTCCCATTAAAGAACGGCCTGCCTTCCATTGAGCAGACCGTTCTTAATCTTCATCTCCGACACGGTTGATTTTAATGTCCTTCAGCAATTGATTGATGACATGTCCGGCCATAATCAGTCCGGCAACAGACGGCACAAATGCGTTGGAAGACGGCGGCATTTTGGCTTTGCGGATGTTTGATTGATCATTCCCAACTTCTTTTCTCACATCTTCTCTAATAACAATCGGCCTTTCATCTGAAAACACGACCTGAATTCCTGTACGGATTCCTTCTTTGCGCAGCTTAGTGCGAATTACCTTGGCAATTGGATCCGTATGTGTTTTGGAAATATCAGCTACGCGAAAACGGGTGGGATCCGTTTTGTTCGCCGCTCCCATGCTTGAAATGATAGGTATGTTCCGCTTTAAACATTCCTTCATGAGATGAATTTTGTAGCTGATGGTGTCGCTGGCATCGATCACATAATCAGGCTCATAGCTAAAAAACTCTTCATACGTCTCCTCTGTATAAAACATTTTTAGGGCAATTACTTCACACTCGGGGTGAATGTCTGCAATTCTTTCTTTCATTAAATCCACTTTTGGTCTGCCGATGGTCGACAGCAAAGCATGAATTTGCCGGTTGACATTCGTAATATCGACATCATCTTTGTCAACTAATATCAAGCGCCCTACACCTGAGCGGGCCAGTGCTTCAACAGCGAATGAACCGACTCCTCCGACCCCTAATACGGCAACAGAACTGTTTTTTAATATATGTAACCCCTCTTTGCCAATTGCGAGTTCGTTTCGGGAAAATTGATGAAGCAACCATATCACTCCAATTTGCTGAAATTGCGAAAATTAACGTTCATTCCTTATATGGAACGAAAAAAAGTCCCAATTGTGCCGTCGCCGTTTCCTTCGTTTTGAACCCGCTCTCAGCAGGTGGGTGCCCTGTTCCAAAGTTTTGTAAGTCCTCTTTGCCATAAAATGAGGCATTTACTCGCCTTGGAAACTCCGGGCTCCCATTGTTATCGTTGTTCGGTCAAAACTAGGTGTACGACGCACACATCAGGACTTTAATGTTGGTTAAAGAATATCATAATCATTAAAAGTTTTCAAGATCGAAAACTGAAAATGGGAATTATTCCCTTGGATTCACCTTTAAAGAAAGATGAAGCTCATCCAATTGTTCGTTGCTCACTACACTCGGTGCGTCTGTCAGCAAACAGCTGGCGCTTGCCGTTTTCGGAAAGGCGATCGTGTCGCGCAAATTGGTTCTTCCCGCCAAAATCATGACAATGCGGTCAAGACCTAAGGCAATTCCTCCATGAGGAGGTGTTCCATATTCGAAAGCTTCCAATAAAAATCCGAATTGTTCTCTTGCTTGTTCTTCAGTAAATCCAAGAAGTTGAAACATTTTTTCTTGAACATCCTTCTCAAAAATCCGGATGGATCCTCCGCCAAGCTCATATCCGTTTAATACTAAGTCATATGCTTGCGCCCGCATTTTCAAAGGATTGCTTTCAAAATACTCCAAGTCTTCCCTTACAGGCATTGTAAACGGATGGTGCAGAGCATAATAGCGTCCGTCTTCCTCATTGAATTCAACAAGCGGCCAATCCGTTACCCATAAAAATTCCAGTTTATTTTCATCAATCAATCCTAATTCTTTCCCCAGTTTTAACCGAAGAGCTCCCAAAGCATCAGCCACAATTTCTTTTTTGTCTGCAACAAACAGCAGCATGTCGCCGGGTTCGCCTTTAGCCGCAGCTAGAATGCCGTTCTTTTCATCTTCAGATAAAAATTTGGCAATCGGCCCTTTCACATCATTTTCCTCTACTTTCAGCCATGCCAGCCCTTTAGCTCCATAAACGCTGACAAACTCTTGCAGCTGATCGATATCCTTTCGTGAATATTGATCCCCTTTTTCTTTTACATTGATCAGTTTCACTTGTCCACCATTAGCCACCGCTCCGCTGAACACTTTGAAGGCGGAATCCTTGACAATCTCTGACACGTCAACCAGTTCCATATCAAACCGAACATCCGGCTTGTCCGATCCGTAACGCGCCATCGCTTCATCGTATGATATGCGCGGCAGAGGAAGCTCAAGCTCAATCCCCTTCACTTCTTTCAAAACATAAGCCATCATCTGTTCCGTTAAGTTCATAATATCTTCTTGGCTCATAAAGGATGTCTCGATATCGATTTGTGTAAACTCTGGCTGGCGGTCTGCCCGCAAATCTTCATCCCGGAAGCATCTGGCAATTTGGTAATAACGATCGAAACCTGCAACCATTAAAAGCTGTTTAAAAATTTGCGGCGACTGCGGCAGCGCATAAAATTCCCCTGGATGCACGCGGGAAGGGACAAGGTAGTCGCGCGCTCCTTCCGGTGTGCTTTTCGTCAAAATCGGGGTTTCAACGTCGATAAAACCGTTGTCATCCAAAAAGCTGCGAATCGCTTTCGTAATTTGGTGACGCATTTTTAATGTTTCAAACATGACCGGGCGGCGCAAATCTAAATAACGGTATTTTAACCGGACATCTTCCGATATTTCCGTTTTTTGATCCGCAAGGGAAAACGGAGGTGTTTTCGCACTGTTTAAAATTGTCACTTCTTCAACAACGACTTCCACTTCACCAGTGGGAATGTTTCGGTTTACCGTTTCTTCTGTTCTTTTAACAACTTCTCCTTTAACGTCCAATACATATTCACTGCGGATTTTTTCCGCTGTTTCCAACGCTTCTTTTGATATCTCCGGGTTAAATACGATTTGCACAACACCCGTTCTGTCGCGCAAATCAATAAAAATCAGCCCACCTAAGTCGCGGCGTCTTTGCACCCACCCTTTTAAAACCACTTTTTCACCGACAGCTTCCCGGGAAATTTCTCCGCAGTAATACGAACGTCCAAACATTTTTGTCCTCTCCTTTACTTCTTCTCTTGAAGATAAGAAATCAGTTTTTGAAATGCGACTTCTTTTTGCTCGCCAGTTTCCATGTTCTTTACAATGACCGACTCTTTTTCTAGTTCCTCATCGCCAATAATGACAACGAATTTCGCTTGGAGCCGGTCGGCCGATTTTAATTGCCCTTTCATTTTCTTATTTTCATAATCTTTATCAGCGGCTATCCCCGCTTTCCGCATTTCTTGCAATATAGCAACAGATTGTTCTTTCGCCTTTTCCCCCAGCGCCACAATGTAACAATCAAGTCCATCATCAATCGGAAGGGAAATGTTTTCAGCATCTATGGCGGCCAAAAGCCGTTCAATACTAAGGGCAAACCCAATGCCGGGGGTGCTCGGACCGCCTGCTTCTTCTACCAATCCGTTATATCTCCCGCCTCCGCATAAAGTGGCAATAGCGCCAAATCCTTCCGCATTACTCATAATTTCAAAAGTAGTATGATTGTAATAATCCAAACCGCGGACAAGGTTTGAATCGATTTCATATTCGATTCCAAGACGATTTAAATATTTTAAAACTCTTTCAAAATATTGTTTTGAATGATCATTTAAATATTCAAGGATTGACGGTGCACTTTCCATCAGTTCATGCCCACGGTCCTGCTTGCAATCTAAAATTCTTAATGGATTTTGTTTTAAACGCTTTTGACAATCGGAACAAAATTCGCCAATTCTTGGTTCAAAATGGCGGATTAAAGCGTCTCGATGCTTTTCTCTGCTCTCTTTGTCCCCCAAACTGTTTATGACTAGTTTCAATCGTTGTAATCCTAAAGATTTATAAAATGCCATCGCTAAAGATATGACTTCGGCATCGATTGCTGGATCGTTGGAACCGAGAGCTTCCACGCCAAATTGGACAAACTGGCGAAAACGCCCCGATTGCGGTCTTTCATAGCGAAACATCGGTCCGACATAGTAAAGTTTCACAGGCTGCAGCGGGTCCGCATACAGTTTCTTTTCAACAAAGGCTCGAACAACAGCAGCAGTCCCCTCCGGCCGTAAAGTCAAACTTCTTCCTTTCCGATCCGGAAAGGTGTACATCTCTTTTTGGACAATGTCGGTTGATTCGCCGACCCCTCGCTGGAATAATTCCGTATGTTCAAAAATCGGGGTGCGAATTTCCTGAAAACGGTAAAGACGGCATATATCTCGAATTTTCTTTTCAACATATTGCCATTTTGCCGCCTCTTTCGGCAAAATATCTTGCGTACCTCTTGGGATTTGAAATGCCATGTTCGATTCTCCTCCAATTTTTTGAAATTCCCAGCAAACAAAAAAATCTCGTCCCGTACGTTGCCGTAGGGACGAGAGAGTCCTCCCGTGGTGCCACCCTAATTGAAGCGCCATGCTTCCACTTAAACGTTAACGACCGTTCACGTTCCCTCCTACTCAAATTTCAGAGGAAAACCTTCGGAGCGTCTTTCGTTAAGCCAGCATGGAGAAAAGCTTTCAGCCTATGGCTTTTCCTCTCTGTCCACGTGTTTCTTAACTACTCTCTCCTTCATCGGTTATGGCAATGATTCAGTTTCCTTCAGAATTTTATATTATCATACGAACAATCTTATGTCATGTCAAGAACGACTTAAACGTATTTTGATCTTTTTCACATCGGTTTGATTTAAACCGAAGTCGGTATTTTCCTCAAAAACTTTATTTTCCATGATCGATTTGTCTTTCCAATGAACCCCGAAACACTCGCAGCCAAAAGATGAAGAAATGGATTGATTTTCACTAGAACGCATATTTTCTTTCGCCCTTTCATATCGAGTTTCTTTTACAGTTTGCCACGGAAAGAAAAAAAATACTCAATAGGATAGAAGGAAATATCGAAATAAAGATTGAATTCTTATTTTAAAGGAAAGGAGAGGAGAACGGGTTTTGACTAAAAAAAATGTATCAATCATCCTCCTTGCGGCGCTCCTTTTGACTTTGCCTGTTCCAACAGCGAATCCTGTCCAGGCGGAAACAAGGATGGCAGTCATAAAAAAAGATCAAGTAAACATTCGGACAGGACCCGGATTAAGCTATCCTGTAAAGACAACAGCAAAATTTGGACAAACATTCCCGATTGTTGAAAATAAAGGCGATTGGGTGAAAGTAAAATTAGGAAACGGTTCATACGGCTGGATTGCCGAGTGGCTTTTATCTGAAGAAGGCACAGATTTTGTCGTTTCCTCCTCAAACGGATTGAGAATCCGTTCGGGACCAGGTACAAGCTATAAAGTCATCGGGCATTTTCCGAAAGGCGAAAAAGCCGCCCTCATTCAAAACAAGGGAGACTGGGCAAAAATCTCCTATAAAAAGCAAATGGGCTGGGTTTCAAGAGCTTACATATCTGCTGCAAACGGAGGCAATCACGAAAGAAAAACGGGAGTGGTTCAAGCAGCGATTCTGAATATCCGTTCCAAACCGTCAACAAAATCATCCGTCATTGGAAAATTATCAAAAAACGTAAAGATCGACATTGTGGAAGAAAAAGACGGTTGGCTGAAAATCCGCTACAAGCAAATAACAGGCTGGGCTATGAGCCAATATATAAAAACGTCCGATTCGAAAACGAGCCCCTCTGCTCCGCAGATGGGTGTTGTAACAGCAAGCTCGTTAAATGTAAGAAATGCTCCATCCTTCAATTCCGGCAAGGTCGGTTCCATCCCATCTGGAACGAAGGTGACGATCATTGGGGAAAACGGCGATTGGTATAAAATTCACTATGGTAAAAATCGGACAGGTTGGGTTTCCAAAAGATATGTCGAAGTTCGTTCCGCTCAAAAAGGAAACGTGCAGCGCATCACGCTTTTATATGATGGCACGAATTTGCGCAGCGCTCCTTCCACCTCCGCATCGATTGTCCAAAGAGGGAACAAAGGAGATCAATTTCAAGTGGTAAATGCTGAGGGAAGCTGGTATAAAATTCAATTAGCAAATGGGAAAACAGCCTATGTAGCAAATTGGATTGTTGCTGCAAATACGGACAGCGAAAATCGTGTTTTACCGTCAAAAGGAAAAAAAGTCATCATTGATCCCGGCCACGGCGGTTATGACAGCGGTACAATCGGGGCAAACGGTACGCTTGAAAAAAAAGCGACATTAAAAACAGCTAAACTCGTCTACGATCAATTAAAAAAAGCCGGTGTAAATGTATCTTTAACGAGAAATGATGACACCTATATAAGTTTGTCTTCCCGCGTCGGCATAGCCGAAAGAAATAATGCCGCCGCTTTTGTCAGCATTCATTACAATAGTTCGATTATTCAAAGCGCAAAAGGGATAACAACTTTTTATCACCGTTCTTCAAAAGATAAAAAACTGGCTACGATCCTTCATCAAGAGCTGATCCGCCATTCCGCTTTGCGAAACCGCGGAGTTCAGTATGGAAACTACTACGTACTGCGGGAAAACAGCCGACCTTCAGCCCTTTTAGAATTAGGATTTTTAAGCAATGCCCGTGAGGAATGGATCATTAACACAAAAGCTTATCAAGAACAAGTCTCCAAAGCAATTAGCAAAGGGATTGTAAAATATATAAAATCCTAAAAAAATCGCGGGCAGCGGACCCGCGATCTATTGCAAAAGACCACAAACATTCATCAATGAATTTTGTGGTCTTTCATCATTTTTATTGTTTTTTTCAACGCCATTTTATTTGCTTTCAATAATTAACGTGACCGGACCAACATTTGTAAAGCGGACATCCATCATGTCACCGAAAGAACCTGTTTGAACAGCGATTCCTTTCTCCCTTAATTTTTCATTAAAGTATTCGTATAACCGTTCGGCCGTGTCGGATTTTGCCGCTTTCATGAAATTCGGCCTTCTCCCCTTTTGGCAATCGCCGTAAAGTGTAAACTGGGAAACCGATAATACGTCACCGCCGACATCGAGAAGGGAAAGGTTCATTTTTCCTTGCGCATCTTCGAAAATACGCAAATTTGCTACCTTGTCCGCTAAAAATTCAGCGTCTTTCTCTTCATCTTCATGCGCAACTCCGACAAGAACCATTAAACCGAAACGAATCTCTCCAACAACTTGTCCATCTACTGTTACGCTTGCATCTTTTGCCCGCTGCACGACAACTCTCATTTTGCAACATCATACCCTTTCCTAGTTCATCAATCTTCGTACGGAATAAACGTCAGAAATTTGCTTAATTCGGTCGACAACTTTTTGCAGATGACTTATATTTTGTATTGAAATTCCCAAATGAATGTTGGCTACTTTGTTTCTGTCCGTTCGTCCTGATATCGTTGTAATATTTGTTTTCGTCTCTGTGACGGACTGCAATACTTCATTGATCAATCCTTTGCGGTCAAAACCTAAAATCTCAATCTCCACATTGTATTCCTTTTTGCCATCAAGTTGATTTTCCCACTCGACTTCAATCAGTCGGTCTTTCACATCTTCTTTATTGACATTCGGGCAATCTGTCCGATGGACGGAAACACCGCGTCCTTTCGTAATAAAGCCGACTATATCATCGCCGGGAACGGGATTGCAGCAGCGTGAAAGCCTGATTAGCAAGTTGTCGATGCCTTTAACAGATACACCGGCATCGCGGCGCTTTTGCTTCTGTCCTTGCTGCACCGCTTTTTCAATCAATTTTTCCTCTTCTTCCAAATCGCGTTGTTTCCGCAATTTTTCAACGAGTCGATTGGCCACTTGAAGAGCCGTAATGCCATTGTAGCCTACTGCTGCATACATATCCTCTTCATTCGCAAAATTAAACTTTTCTGCGACCCGCTTAATATTTTCCGGTGTCAGTGCTTCTTTGGCATCAAAATCCAACGCCTTGATTTCTTTTTCTATTAATTCGCGGCCTTTTTCCACGTTTTCTTCCCGCCGCTGTTTCTTAAAAAATTGGCGGATTTTATTTTTCGCCTGAGATGTTTGGGTAAGCTTCAGCCAATCTTGGCTTGGGCCGTATGAGTGTTTGGAAGTCAATATTTCCACAATATCGCCGGTTTTTAGTTTATAATCAAGCGGGACAATTTTGCCGTTCACCTTTGCCCCGATTGTTTTATTGCCGATTTCCGAATGAATCCGATAAGCGAAATCAATCGGAACGGAGCCGGCAGGCAGTTCAATAACATCCCCTTTGGGAGTGAAAACGAACACCATGTCCGAAAATAAATCAATCTTCAATGCTTCCATAAACTCTTCGGCATTGGAAGAATCGTTTTGGAATTCTAATATTTCTCTAAACCAACTTAACTTTTTGTCGAAGGATGTAATATTTTTTCCTTCTTTATAAGCCCAATGTGCGGCAATCCCATACTCCGCAATAGCGTGCATTTCATATGTGCGGATTTGAACTTCAAGGGGATCCCCTTTCGGACCGATCACGGTTGTATGGAGGGATTGATACATATTCGTTTTCGGCATTGCAATATAATCTTTGAATCTGCCGGGCATCGGCTTCCAACATGTATGAATAATCCCCAATACCGCATAACAATCTTTGATGCTGTTGACAATAATGCGGACTGCCAGTAAATCATAAATTTCGTTGAACTGTTTATTTTGCAGCACCATCTTCCGGTAAATTGAATAAATATGTTTTGGACGTCCGTACAGTTCCGCTTTTATATTGACTTCCTCAATTCTTTCCTTTAAATTTTCAATGACCTCTTCTACATATTTTTCTCGTTCCGCCCGTTTCTTCTTCATTAAATTGACAATCCGATAATATTGCTGCGGGTTTAAATAGCGGAGAGCCGTATCCTCAAGCTCCCATTTAATTTTGGAAATTCCAAGGCGGTGTGCAAGAGGGGCAAATATTTCCAATGTTTCATTGGCAATTCTGCGCTGCTTTTCTTGGGGCAAATGTTTTAATGTGCGCATATTATGAAGACGGTCAGCCAATTTGATCAAGATGACACGGATATCTTTGGCCATCGCCACAAACATTTTCCGATGATTTTCCGCCTGTTGCTCCTCTTTTGATTTATATTTAATTTTCCCGAGTTTTGTCACCCCGTCAACAAGCATTGCGACTTCATCATTAAATTCTCTCTTAAGATCTTCCAGCGTAACGTTTGTATCCTCTACCACATCATGCAAAAAACCCCCTGCAATGGTGGCAGGATCCAATTCCAAGTCCACAAGGATTCCCGCTACCTGTACAGGATGCATAATATACGGCTCGCCCGATTTCCGATATTGGCCGTGATGAGCTTCTTTAGCAAAATGATATGCTTTTTTTATAAACTCTATATCGTCAGCTGACAGATATTTTTCTGCTTTCTCAATGACCTGTTCAGCTGTCAATACTTTTTCGTTCGCCATGGGATCACCTTTAAATGAATAACGTTATTGTATTTATTATTAAATAAAAAGAACAAACATGTAAAGAGATCAATTTGAATCTTTTTGAAAAACAAAAGTGTAAACGCCTTCGAAAAACGAAAACAAGCTTCTTGCCCGTTTTGAAACCGAAAACTCATTTTATCTGCCCGGAATCAGGGGCAAAGTGTTCACATGAAGACGAGAAATGTTTTTTGGCAATTTCGACTGGGCGATTTTCTCAACCAATGTTCCGTTCCATCATCAAATAAAACAAAGCACCCGTTGCGAGTGCCTTGATTCAACGCTAATATTTCATTAATGCTAAAATATCATAGCCTTCCAATCTTTTCCGGCCTTCAAGATAAGATAGTTCAATTAAAAAGGCAATTCCAGCAACTGTTCCTCCGAGCTGCTCTACCAATTTGATTGTTGCTTCAATTGTTCCTCCAGTTGCCAACAGGTCATCCGTTATTAATACCCGTTGTCCGGGTTTGATGGCATCTTTATGAATGGTTAGCGCATCTTTTCCATATTCCAGTCCATATTCCACTTTAATCGTTTCCCGAGGCAGCTTTCCTTCTTTTCTGACGGGAGCGAAACCTACTCCAAGAGAATAGGCGACTGGACAACCGATGATAAAACCCCTTGCTTCTGGGCCGACAACGATATCGATTTTTTTCTCGCGGGCATATTCAACAATTTGATCTGTGGCATATTTAAAAGCTTTCCCGTTGTCCATCAACGTTGTAATATCTTTAAAAGAAATGCCCGGTTTTGGAAAATCTTCAACAATCGTAACATATTGCTTTAAATCCATTTTATGTCCTCCTAGGAATCTTCAATCAGTTTATTGCATTATTTTGTTAACAGCACTGTTGCGAATGGCCGTTTCAAACCATTCTTTCAATTCGTGATAGGATGAATATAAAAGAGTTTGTTCAAGCTTTATTTGCTCCTGTTTTCGTTGAAACGTTTTGGATTCGGACAGATCCCGCTTTTTCACTTGTTGATTTAATGTAATGATTCCATTGTTAATTGTAACAAATTCGAGTTCAAAAAACACCTTTGTCATAAAAAAGATCGTCTCTTTTGTCCACCCTCGATGCTTGGCCAATTCTTCACCATATTGGTGTAAATCAAATGAACCTTTTTTCATTAAAAAGGCATAATACCATTTAAAATGCTCCCGTGTCGGAAGTGTTTGGAAGAAGTGGTCCGATCTTTGCATAAAAACAGCATAAATTCTTTCGGGCGCTCCCTTTTCAAAAAGCTCGCGGAACAGATCCAATTTCGTCGGCATATCAAGAAAAACAACATATTTTCCGGTAATCTCAATTTCGCTAAGAGGCAACTGATGAAAAAGACGGATGCCGTCATAGAACTGCTGACCTTTAAAGAATTCGATAGATTCTTTGCGGAAAACAAGCAAACATTGTTTTTCTTGCGGGAGTTTGCCAATCAAACGATCCAATTCTTTGGCACCCCGCCAATCAAACAGCTGCCATGTTGGTACAGCAAGATCTTCAAGCAAAAGCTGAGGTTTTTTTATGTTATTCCATTCATTGACAGCAAGCTCACCGACAACGGAAATGCTGGCAAGAGGCGATATTTCATCAGCCGCCTCACCATGTCCGAATCCGACCACATCTAATTCATATCCATCTTTTTCGACCACCAGTTTCAAATGCGCTTCACTTGCACCTATTTTTCTTACATTGACCGCCAAAACATTTTCCAATAAAAAAAGGGGTTTCGGATTAGAAACGCCAAAGGGTGAGAACAGATTGATTTCCTCAATCGCATCAATTGTCACATCTTCAAGACTGCATGTACATTCGATCTGTTTCATCGGAATAAAATCTTCATCTGTGAGCTGTTCCTTTGCCATTTCAATCAAATTTTGCCTAAGCTCATCAATGTTTTCCGCCCTTATCGTCATTCCTGCTGCCATTTTATGTCCGCCAAAATGAGTAAAAAGATGGCGCAATTGTGATAAATTGCGAAACAGATCAAAGCCGTCGATGCTGCGGGCCGACCCTTTGGCAATACCGGTCTCAGGGTCAATGCTGAGCACAATTGCCGGCCGATAAAATTTTTCAACCAATCTCGATGCAACAATGCCGGCCACCCCGTAATTCCAATTTTCTTTTGCAATGACCAATACGGGGTGATCATCAACCGGAAACCGTTCCTCAATTTCCTTCATTGCTTCGTCCGTCATTTCTTGAACAAGCTTCTGCCGCTGTTTATTTAATTGATCTATTTCTTTTGCAAGTGTTTCAGCTTGGACCGGATCAGTCGTCAGCAGCAATTCAACAGCAGGATCAGCCTCTTTTAGCCTCCCTGCTGCATTGATTCGCGGGCCGATCACAAATCCGACCGTTTCTTCATTTACAGAAGCTTTCTCAACCCCGGCAGCAGAGAGCAGAGCCCTAATTCCAGGTCTTGAGGAAGTTTTTAGTTTTTCAATTCCTTTTTTGGCGATCAGGCGGTTTTCACCAAAAAGAGGAACTAGATCAGCAATGGTCCCTATTGCCGCAATTTCCAACAGCGATTCAGGAACGGTTCCCAGAAGCGCATGCGCCAACTTGAAGCTGACACCGACTCCTGCAAGTTCCTTGAAAGGATAATCTGATCCTTCCAATTTCGGGTGGATAATCGCATAGGCGTCAGGCAAAACAGCGCCGATTTCGTGATGGTCGGTAATGATCAAATCGATGCCAAGCTCTTTGGCTACTTGCGCTTCATGAATGGCAGCGATTCCTGTATCAACCGTGATAATTAATCGGCAGCCTTTCTCATAAATCATTCGAAAGGCCCGCTCATTCGGGCCATACCCTTCCGAAAACCGATTTGGTATGTAATAATCAGCATCTGCCCCCAATTCCTTTAAAGCCGTCATCATGACGACCGTGCTGGAAACACCATCTGCATCATAATCGCCGTAAACGACGATCTTTTCATTGTTTTTGATTGCGGAAAAAATGCGTTCACAAGCTCGTTCCATCCCTTCCAATAAAAAGGGGTCGTGAAAAGAGGGTTCATTTATATGTAAAAACTCTTTCGCCGCTTCAACTTCATGAATGCCGCGATGTACAAGCATTCTTGCAGCCAGTTGTGAAATGTTCAATGAGTTCATTAATTGGCGAACCGTTTTGCCGTTGGATTCATTTTCAAATAAACGATTCCAACGATATTTCGATTTTAGCATAAATTCCCCTCCTCAACCTCCCTATTATACAGAAGGAGTTCAACAGTTTTCAAACACATTTTCTCATCAAGCCCGCAAGTAAAGTAGAAACGGATTTCAGAAGGGACGGCTTGCTGTCTCTGACTTTCGCCAACGGGCACCTTGAAAACCATCCGGCGCAAATAAAGGAAAAAAGCTCCGTTGTGTGGAGCTTTTATCCTTGAGGCTGTCCGTTCATTTTTAACTTAGAACCTTTTTGCATCTGCTTCCATTTCCAAATCACCCATAGCTGAGTGGCAATAAACAAAGATGAATACACCCCGGCAATCAATCCGACTAAAAGCGCGACCGAAAAATTTAAAATCGAGTGGCTTCCGAACACAATCAATGCCAAAACGGTAAAAATGACGGTTAAAACGGTGTTGATGGATCTTGTAAGTGTTTGCTGCAAGCTTTTGTTGGCAATATTGATCAGTTGATCAAGCGTCTTCACTCTTTTGACTTTACGCATATTTTCTTTAATGCGGTCAAATGTGACAATTGTATCATTAATCGAATATCCGATGATCGTTAACACAGCAGCAATAAATGTAAGATCGACTTCAAGCCTTGTGAAGCTGAAGAAGACAACGATAAAAAACGCATCGTGCAACAGGGCCAGAACCGCTGCAAGTGCCATATAAAATTCAAAGCGGAGCGACACATAGATGATAATCCCAATCGAAGCAATTAATACACTAATAAACGCATTTCGCACCAGCTCTTTGCCGACTGTTGGCGAAACCGTGCTGACATTCGGCTCCATTCCATATTTTTCCGTAAAATGGTCTTTAACTTTTGAAATGGTTTCTTTATTAAATTCGCCGACAAACCGAACGACCGCCGTTGTATGATCATTTCCTGACAACACGATTTCATCCGGATGGAGCCCAACCGTTTCAAATTCTTTTTCCACTTCTTGAGCGGTCAGCGGTTGATTTGCCCCTACTTCAATGCGCGTTCCGCTTGTAAAGTCAATGCCTAAATTCAACTTGGCAACAATGAGGGCGATTAAGCCGATAACAATCATGGCGCTGGAAAGGACAAAAAACTTATTCCGATGCTTTACAAAATCAATTTTGTCAAAACGCGTTGGAATTTCTGTATCCTTCCCGGTTTTCGCAATATCTAAAATTTCGTGTTTTTTCACTCCAAACCATTGCGGTTTTTTATCCAACGCACGGCTTTCTACGAGCAAACCGAGCAAAAATCTGTTCAAGTAAATGGCGGTCAGGAACGAAATAATAATACTGACAATCAGCATTGTGGCGAATCCTCTGACAGAGCTCGTTCCAAAAATAAACAGCACCACTGCCGCCAAAACGGTCGTAATGTTGGCATCAAAAATCGTCCATAACGACCTTCTGTTTCCCGCCTTAAATGCAGACCGCACACTCTTTCCAAGCTTTAATTCCTCTTTCATCCGCTCGCTTGTAATGATGTTGGCATCAACGGCCATGCCAACTCCAAGAATAAGGGCGGCAATCCCCGGCAAAGTCAGTACAGCATGCATCCAATTGTAGATCAGCAATATTAAATAAATATAGGCGATGAGAGTGATGGAAGCAATGAGACCAGGCAAGCGATAGAAGAAAATCATGAATACGAAAATGAGCAACACGCCGATAAAACCGGCATATATGGTCGTTTCCATCGCTTTTTCCCCGTATTTGGCGCCGACAGAAGTCGAATAAATTTCTTTCAATTTTACTGGCAGCGCTCCAGCATTCAGCAGGCTCGCCAAATTTTGAGCTTCTTCAACCGTAAACTGGCCTTCAATGGTGACCGTATCCGTATCGAGCACTTCATTAACATACGGATCTGACAAAAATTTCGGATTGGCTTTTGCCGCCTCCTCTTTATAGGAATCTCCTTCCTCCCAATCAAGCCAAATGATCAGCTTGTTGTCCGGAGCCATCTTTAACACTTTTTCCGTCACTTCTTTAAATTTCTTTGCATCCTTTAATTCGACGACGACATTCGGTTTGTTGTTTTGATCAAAAGATTGCTTTGCTCCCCCTTGAACTAAATCGGCACCGTTCAACAATTCGTTATCATTCACATCGCGAAATGTAAGCTCCGCCTGTGTAGATAATATTTCCCGGGCTTCATTTTGATTTGTCACGCCGGCAAGCTGCACACGAATCCGGTTGTCTCCTTCAATTTGAATGTTCGGTTCACTCACTCCAAGTGCATTCGCCCGTCTATCCAGCGCTTCAACCGTACTGACAAGCGCCTGCCGGTCAATTTTATCTCCTTTTTTTGCCGCCTCCACTTCATATAAAATTTCAAAACCGCCTTTTAAATCGAGGCCAAGCGTGATGCCTTCCGCTACATGTTTCGCTGTAAATCCAGTAAAACCTAAAAGAATAAGCACGATTAAGAAAAATGATAAGATGCGGCCTTTTTTTGCCATTTTGATCCTCCTAGCATCTCTAGCAAGTATGGAAAAAATATATTTTACAACAATTCTTTCAATAATTGCTGGCCTTCTTCACTGTCGAGCCAACTTTCTTTTTTATAAAACTCAATCGTCGTGTAATTCATGAAATCCGCCGCTTTGACTGACATAATATCTTCAACAAGACGGTGCAGCTTTATTTCCTCAATTTTCTTCCACTTCTTTGTTATCAAAAACGTCCATAATTCTTCTTCTGAAATTTGATCATATCCGCATAAATAAAATTCTTCCAGTTTACTTTTCAAAAAAGGCTTTAGCTTCTGCCGGAAATCTTCCACTTTATTTTTCTCCATTTCCTTGCCCCTTCCATAATGGTTGTCATGCATGTACACTACCTGCGCATATAGTAATTGTATATGATAACACGTTTTTTGAGAAGGCAGGGAAAGACAATGACGAAGCAAACGTTCCTTAAAGGAATGCTCATTTTAATGACCGCGGGCCTGATTACAAGAATACTCGGATTTATGAACCGCATCGTCTTAGCGAGATCGATAGGAGAAGAAGGTGTTGGACTGTATATGATGGCAATGCCTACATTCGGTCTTGTTGCAGCTGTTACACAGCTCGGCCTGCCTGTGGCGATTTCAAAACTTGTGGCAGAAGCGGATGCAGAAGGGGATCGGCGAAAAATAAAAAAAATATTAGTGGTGTCTTTGTCCATTACTATCGTTTTAAGCTTAATCATGACAACCGCGCTTCTTTTTTCAGCCTCTTATCTATCTCAAACATTATTTACCGATTCAAGAACCTATTATCCGCTAGTTGCCATTGCACCGGTTATACCCATTATTGCCGTCTCTTCTGTTCTTAGAGGCTATTTTCAAGGAAAGCAAAATATGAAACCGCCAGCGGTCTCTTTAGTGCTTGAACAAACGGTCAGAATTGCCTTCATTGCTGTTTGCACGTCTGCTTTTTTGCCGTACGGAATTGAATATGCGGCGGCTGGGGCGATGTTGTCAGCTGCGTTAGGCGAGTTCGCTTCTTTCATGTATTTACTGGCCATGTTTCGTATAAAAAAACAAATTCGTGTAAGAACATCTTTTTTCCGTTCCTTAGCTAAAGGAAAAGAAACATTTTTCCAGCTTATGAAAATCGCCCTTCCCACTACAGGGAGCCGTTTGATCGGAAACATTTCATGGTTTTTGGAACCGATTGTCGTATCACATAGTTTAGCGTTAGCTGGAATACAGGCAGCATTGGCAACGAAACAGTACGGCGAATTAGCAGGCTATGCACTTCCATTATTATTCTTGCCTTCTTTTATTACTCATTCTCTTTCTGCCTCATTAGTTCCTTCCATCAGCGAGGCGATTGCCCAAAAAAAGCAGAAATTGGCTGAACACCGGCTAAGGCAGGCATTGAGATTGTCGCTCGTCACAGGAGGGCTTGCCGTCGTTATTTTATACGTTTATGCGGAACCGATTATGGCTCTCATGTATGGCAACGGGAAGGCAGCTGTTTATGTCAAAATTATGGCGCCGCTATTTATCTTTTATTATTTCCAAGGGCCATTGCAGGCAGCCCTGCAAGCGATGGATTTGGCCAAAGCTGGAATGATCAACAGCTTCATCGGAGCCGCCATCAAAACCGTTTTGATCTTTCTATTTGCTTCAAGGCCATCTCTCGGCATTATCGGAGCGGCGTTGGCCATTACTTGCGGCATTGTTATCGTTACAGTGCTCCATTACGCCACGCTGCTGAAAGTCATGCAATTTTCCATTTATGTAAGGGACTATGCCTTCTCTTTTGCCGTAATGCTTTTAACGGGAGTATTTGGCCACTATTTGTTTGAAGTGATGGCGGCTTCCGAACCGGCGCTTAGACTGATTAGTTCATGCTTGTTCACAACGATCTTTTACGGATTTCTGCTCATACTTTTCCAGCTTGTTGAACGTGATGAATTAATAAGGATTCCTATTATCGGCGGGGCGATCGCAATTTTCTTCAGAAAAACAAGATAGTAACTCTTTTTGTTTAAATTCATTCTAAAACTTTTTTCAATGAATATGCTTGTATAAACGACATCGTTTCAACGGATTCCATTTAGAAAACGGGAGGGATGAATCATGATCGAAGCGAAAAGATGGGGAAGAGCAGTTTTTTATGGCGTGTTTGCCATTTTGCTTCTCGCCTTGATTGGCAGCTTAGTCCTTTCATTGTTATTGCGATTTACAAATTTAACAGAAGAGTCACTTTTCTGGGTGATTACCTCCTTAAGTTTTTTTGCCGTTTTTGTCGGTGGAGTCGTTTCAGGCGGAAAAGGAAAAGAAAAAGGCTGGCTCCTTGGTGCAATGACGGCGGTTATGTACACAGGAATCGTCCTATTGTTTCAATTTTTAGGGTATGGCAAAACGTTGTCGCTGGAGTCTTATCTTTATCACGGGGGATTTTTGGTCACTGCCATGATCGGAGGAATGTTGGGAGTGAACCTTTCTTCGTCAAAGCGGAAAGCATAGAAAAAAGCTGGTCCAAAAATGGCCAGCTTTCATTATGATTTTGCTTGTTCCACCACTTCTCTCACCGCTCGGCGGTCAAATGTTAAACGGGAACCATCTCCTGTCCGAATGACGATTTTGTCTTCATCCAAGGAATCCACCATTCCATGAAGACCGCCGATCGTAATAATTTTATCGCCTTTTTTCAAGCTTGCCTGCATTTCGCGAACTTGCTTTTGCTGTTTTTGCTGCGGCCTGATCAGCAAAAAATAAAAGATGGCAATCATTAAAATAAAAGGCAAAACTGTTGCTAAAAACCCTTCCATGTCTTTCACCCCTTTCTAATTATTAAAAGTTTTTCGCATTTGGTTTATTGAATCCGTACCGTTCAAAAAATTCTTCACGAAAATCTCCTAAACGGTCATGACGGATTGCTTCCCTAATCTGCCCCATTAATTTTATCAGAAAATAGAGATTATGGTAAGATGTTAACCGAATGCCAAACGTTTCATTGCATTTTATTAAATGGCGGATGTAAGCGCGGCTGTAATTTCGGCAAACATAACAATCGCATTGTTCATCCAGCGGGCTGAAATCGCGCGCATATTTTGCATTTTTGACAACAAGTCTGCCGCTTGAAGTCATTAATGTACCGTTGCGTGCAATCCTTGTCGGCAGCACGCAGTCAAACATATCAATTCCGCGGATGGCCCCATCAATGAGCGAATCCGGAGAACCGACCCCCATCAAATAGCGCGGCTTATTTTCAGGCAGCAAAGGTACAGTAAATTCCAGCACCTTGTTCATGACTTCTTTCGGTTCACCGACGGAAAGGCCTCCAACTGCATATCCGCTAAAACCGAGCGACACCAAGTCCTGTGCGCTTTGTTTGCGCAAGTTTTCAAATTCACCGCCTTGTACAATCCCGAACATTCCTTGTTCTTTTGGCCTTTGATGAGCTTTTAAACAACGTTCGGCCCATCTTGACGTCCGTTCGACGGATTTTTTCATATATTCATATTCTGAAGGATAGGGAGGACATTCGTCAAAAGCCATCATAATATCCGAACCGAGGGAATTTTGAATGGCCGTTGCTTTTTCAGGAGACAAAAACAGCTTGTCCCCGTTTAAGTGATTGCGAAAATGCACTCCTTCCTCCTCTATTCGGCGGAGGTCGCTGAGACTGAAAACTTGAAAGCCGCCGGAATCAGTTAAAATCGCTCCATTCCAGTTCATAAAGGAATGCAAACCTCCTGCTTCCTCTACGATGTCTTCCCCCGGACGGAGCCATAAATGATATGTATTGCTCAAAATGATTTTTGCGCCAATCTCCTTCAGCTCTTCAGGCGACATCGTTTTGACGGTTGCCAATGTGCCGACCGGCATAAAAACCGGCGTCTCGAAGGAGCCGTGGGGCGTGTGAACAATGCCAAGCCTGGCGCCTGTTTGTTTGCATTTCTTTATTAATTCATATTGAATGGGCGGTCCGTTCAACGTAAATCCCTCCTTTTTTCTGTTTAAATGATTAACATTGCATCACCAAAGCTGAAAAAACGGTATTTTTCTTTCACTGCCGTTTCGTATGCATGAAGAATGTTTTCCCTTCCCGCCAATGCGCTTACCAACATAATAAGGGAAGACTTTGGAAGATGGAAATTCGTCACCAACCCATCAATTCCTTTAAACCGGTACCCCGGGTATATATAAATGTCGGTCCAACCGCTTTCTTCTTTAAACATCCCGTTGTATTTTCCGGCTATCGTTTCCAACGTCCTTGTTGATGTCGTGCCAACGGCAATAATGCGTCCGCCTTTTTTCCTTACTTCATTTAATAAACGGGCAGTGCCTTCCGTCATTTGATAAAATTCGGCATGCATTTTATGATCTTCTATGTTTTCGGTGCTGACCGGACGAAATGTTCCCAAACCGACATGCAATGTAATAAAAGCAGTGTAGACACCTTTCTTTTTTAATTTTTCCAATATTTCTTCCGTAAAATGCAGTCCGGCCGTCGGGGCGGCTGCAGAGCCGATTTCACGTGAATAGACGGTTTGATATCGTTCTTGATCGTCAAGTTGTTCTTTTATATATGGAGGTAACGGCATTTTTCCTAATTTTTCTAAAATTTCCAAGAAAATGCCTTCGTATTGAAATTCAATCGTTCTGCCGCCATGTTCCAATATTCCAGTGCATGTTCCTTTTAAAATCCCATCTCCGAAGAGGATGGTTGTTCCTTCCTTTATTCGTTTTGCCGGTTTAACGAGCGTTTCCCACTCGTCCCCTTCTCTTTGCTTAAGCAATAAAACCTCCACATTCGCACCTGTTTCTTCCTTCACGCCGTATAATCTGGCTGGAAGGACGCGGGTATCGTTTAATACGAGACAATCCCCCGGGGATAAATAATGAACCAAGTTTTTAAACTTTTCATGAATAATATCTCCCGTCATTTTATCCACAATCATCAGTCTTGAAGCATCCCGCTCTTTTAATGGAACTTGTGCGATTAATTCTTCTGGAAGTTCAAAATCGAATAAATCTAGTTTCATTTTTTCCACCTGATTTCATTTCTCTATTTGAATCGTCCTAACAACGAAAAGATAACCGTTAAAAGAAGGCTGATGACGATGCATGTGACGATGGGAAAGAAAAAAGTGACATTTCCTTTTTTGATGACAATGTCGCCAGGCAACTTGCCGATCACTTGCATAAACAATCCGATCAAAAGCAGTATCCCGCCAAGAACCATCAGCAGTTTCGGGAATTCCGTCACCTTTTTGGCACCTCCATTTGAAAATGCTTATAAACTAAGTCAGTTACTATTCTGCCCCTCGGCGTCCTTCTAATAAAACCGATTTGCAGCAAATACGGCTCATAAACATCTTCAATTGTGTGGGCTTCCTCCCCAATTGTAGCCGAAATTGTATCAAGGCCAACAGGGCCGCCCTGAAACTTCTCAATAATGCCAAGAAGCAGTTTATGGTCAATATGATCCAATCCCAGCTTATCAACCTGCAGGCGTTCCAAAGCCTCCACCGCCAGCCGGTACGTAATCGCCTCAAACCCGAGCACTTGGGCGAAATCCCTGACCCTCCTCAAAAGACGATTGGCAATTCTCGGCGTCCCTCTAGACCTTCTTGCTATTTCGTTTGCCGCCTCCTCGTCAATTTCAATATTTAACAAACCGGCTGTTCGTTTGACAATATTGGAAAGGTCTTTTTCCTGATAATAATCCAATCTGCTCAATACGCCGAATCTGTCTCTTAGCGGCGCTGTTAACAAACCGATCCTTGTGGTGGCGCCCACTAACGTAAATGGCGGAAGATCCAAACGGACTGTTCGGGCACTTGAACCTTTTCCGATGACAATATCGAGGCAAAAGTCTTCCATGGCCGGGTACAACACTTCTTCAATCGAACGATGAAGGCGGTGAATTTCATCAATAAACAAGACATCTCCCGGCTCAAGGGAAGTGAGAATCGCTGCTAAATCTCCGGGACGTTCGATCGCAGGACCAGATGTTTGGCGAATATTGGTCCCCATTTCATTGGCGATGATGGCTGCCAGCGTTGTTTTTCCAAGTCCGGGCGGGCCGTATAAGAGGACGTGATCCAATGTCTCTTCCCTTATCTTCGCTGCTTCGATAAAAATCTTTAAGTTTTCCTTTACTTTTGTTTGGCCAATGTATTGATCAAGCGATTGCGGGCGGAGGCTGTATTCAAATTCTTTCTCTTCATGCTCCGCTTCCCTTGCCACTATTCTTTCTTCCATAATATCACCTTATTTCAAAAGCAGTTGCAAAGCCCTTTTAACATATTGATCGGTGCTCAATGATTCCTTTTCTAAAGCAGGCTTTACTTTTGCGATTTCTCTTTCGCTGTATCCCAGCACTTTGAGAGCATCTATTGCTTCCATAAGGGATGAATGATGGCTATCTTCATTCTTGATTTCTTGCTCATAGCGAGACGTTTCAGGTACGGAGAAGATGTCGGAAATTTTCCCTTTTAAATCCAGAATGATTTGTCTTGCCGTTTTCTTTCCAACCCCAGGAAATTTTACTAAAAAAGCTTCATCTTCATTTTCTATCGCTTCTGCTACTTGCTTCGGATTGCCGTAAGCTAAAATAGCAAGCGCGCCTTTTGGACCGATCCCTGTCACATTTAACAGCTTCGAAAAAAGCGCCTTTTCTTCTCTGTTTGCAAACCCATAAAGGGCGAGAAAATCTTCTCTGACATATTGATATGTATAAACCGTGACTTCATGATTGATATGCTGCTGATAACTAAATGGATTAGGAGTAAAAATTTGAAATCCTATCCCGTTATGATCGATGACAATTGAATCAACTGATATATGATTCACCTTTCCCCTGATAAATTCAATCACTTCGTTCACCTCTGTCCGCTGTACATCATTTTATCATAAAGGGAATGTTCCGTCAGTGAAAGAATATTTTTACATGAATGAAACCGATGCAAAAGCGCATCGGTTTGCCATTTAATGTTCAAGCGAATATGGTTGAAACCCTTCGATGACTTTCAAATAATGTTTTTTGTTTTTAACGGGAATACCTTTTTTTAATTGGGAATGGCGAAAACTTTCCAGTTTTTCTACATCAATTTGATAAAATGATTGGATCACTTCGTTTTTATCCGCCGGTTTTCCATTAAATATCGATAATGTGCCATCTTCCAACAGGCCGAAATAGCCGTTCGTTTTCAACAGCGGGGAAATATCGTCTATTTGTTTTTGCAAAACGACCTCTTCATCATCCAAGTTAACAACAATCCAATCGTTATATTTGGCCAATATACGATCGATTGATGAAAATGGTTCAGTTTTGATTTCTTCGCTGACTTCACCATCGAGATATACTCTCTCGAAAATGACTTTAATTGTATTGTCATGTTTCACTTTGGCAAACGATTCATCTGGGTAAATTTGGAATAACATGAACAGAAACAGAAAAAAAAGACGATACACCTGTTTCATCCGCCACCACCTCATGATTTCCTACTGGTGTTTTTTATAGTGTAGCCATTATATGACGTTTTAACCAAAATAACGGCAAATCATCATGAGGCTATTTCCATTCATGCTAGTCAACGCATTATCGTTCTTCTTGTAAATTGTGATATACTTCCTGGACATCGTCGTCATCTTCTAAAACATCGATTAATTTGTACATTTTTTCTGCCGTTTGTTCATCCAATTGTGTATAGGTTTGCGGAATCATTGTTAATTCAGCTGTCGCCAAACTGTAGCCTTTTCCCTCTAAAGCTGTTTTGACATCATTGAAATTTTCAGGCTCTGTGAAAATTTCGAATGCTTCCTCCGACGTTTCCAGTTCTTCAGCTCCAGCTTCGATCACTTCAAGAAGCAAATCGTCCTCTCCTACGTTAAGCCCTTCACGATCGATCACAATATATCCTTTTCGTTCAAACATGTAGGAAACGCATCCCGTTTCGCCCAAGTTTCCCCCATTTTTATTAAAGGCCGTGCGGACGTTTGTGGCTGTCCGATTTTTATTATCTGTCAAGCATTTTACCATAACCGCTACACCGCCTGGGCCATATCCCTCATAAGTGATCTCTTCGTAATTGGCTCCATCTTGGCTCCCGCTTGCCTTTTTAATCGCTCGTTCTATATTATCATTAGGCATATTGGCTGCTCTTGCTTTGTCGATCGCCAGCCTTAAGCTAGGATTTGCTTCAGGATCTCCCCCGCCCTGTTTCGCTGCCACATAAATTTCCTTTGCTAATTTCATGAAAATTTTTCCTCTTTTTGCATCTTGGGCGTTTTTTCTCCGTTGAATATTTTTCCACTTAGAATGTCCAGCCATTCTAATCCCCTCTCTTACCAGTCTCGTTCATAAATATACCACATTTTATATTTAGGGGGAAATTCGTTCTCATGAAAAAACAGGGAGTTCTTCCTCCCTGTTTTTAACGGTTATTTCCATCAAACGGCTCAGTAACAGTTTCACCAATATCGTTTAATAACTGTCTGAAGTCGTCGCCGACATCCTTGCCGTTCCTAAAATCGTTTTGAAGCGACCGCGTTCGCGTAAAAGCATCCTCATCCGTCGCTACATGAACCCGTCGATTACCAGCCATTTTTTGAACTACCTGCTTAATGCGATTTTTTACGCGGGATTCGTTCCGATCGCTCGTATCGACCGCTACTACAACGTTGTCATCATTCACCAGTACGTTAACATCGTCAACATTTTTTATATTGCTTACTTGGTCAGATATTCGTTCCGCCAATTGTTCATCAAATCCGCCATTTCGCAAATGGTCATGATAATTGACATCGCTTCTTTGAAAGCCGTTGTTACCGCCGTCCCTGGCAGTCATTGTGCGATCCCCGTTTCGGTCATTGGCATCGCGAATGGCATCATTGTCATCCATTCCGCCATCAAACATCTCGGTAATCGGACCGTCATTATCTATATAATCAAAATTATTGTTGTTGCGGCCATTGTCACGGTCATTTGTATAATACCCGATCGGTGAAGTGTTGTCGTTATATTTTGTATCCATCGCATCGCGGCCATTGCCATTATTACAAGCTGCAAGACCTATTGACAACAATGAAAGGGCAATAAAGGATGCTGTCGTTTTTTTCAATGGAAAAACCCCCTTGGAACACAGTTAGAGCGAATTACCGCTCATCCATAGCTTGTTCCTTAACGGGGGGTTTATATCTGTCAGTTATCGGCAGCGATTTAAAATTTTGGCGGAGCTATTGCCAGACGCCGTTTATGCTCTGAACGTTTATGCAAGTCTTCAATAATATTCCGATCTTTTTCCGGTATTTCTTCGCCTTTCAAAAATTTATCAATCATTTCATAAGTAGTTCCCATCTCATTTTCATCCGTCTGACCTTCCCACAAACCAGCGCTTGGAGCTTTATGAATAATTTCTTCAGGAACCCCTAGAATTTTGGCCATTTCCCGAACTTCACCTTTTGTAAAATGGACAAGGGGAACAAGATCGACTCCGCCATCTCCATATTTTGTAAAATACCCTGTATACCATTCGGCCGCATTATCGGTTCCTACGACTATGTAACGAAAGTTATTGGCAACAGCATACAATGTAGTCATTCTGAGACGGGCGCGCGTATTGGCATCTCCCAATTTTGCCGCTTCTTCGTTCCATTCGTTTTTTTCTTTTAATTTTGTTTCAATTTCATTAAATAACGTTTTATGCGTTTCGGTCAAATCGATCACAAGATGATCAATTCCGGAGCTTTCCACTACCTTTAAAGCATCTTCTTGATCCTTCGGGTTACTTTTACATGGCATAATAAGCCCGAGCGAATGATCAGGGAATGCCCGTTTAATGAGATGCGTAACGACAGCCGAGTCAATACCTCCGCTTATACCGACAATCGCTCCGTTTAATCCCGCTCTTTTAACTTGCTCCCGAAGCCACTCTACCAACTTGGAAATTTTTTCTTCCATTTTTTACACCTACCTTCATCCATGATTTTCAATGATACAGCATTTCTTCTATTATACATTTTATCATAATAAATTTTAAATTTTCATTTTTCTTTCCAAATAAAAAAGAGACGATCCTATCATCGTCTCGAAACAGTTAATCGTCCGATTCCTCCTCTTGTTCAGGTTTGGCATTCATGCGATCATATTCAGCGTAAGGCATTTCTTGTTGTACTGGTGGATAATACGGCATACCGTAAGGCATCATTGGTTGCATATAGTGCATATAAGGCGCTGCTCCGCCGCAGCCGCAGTCTTCAGAAGGCTGGTACATCGGCCCAACAGGATAAATGTTGCTTTTCGAAATGGAATCCTTTTCCTCATCTTCTTCCATTTCAGGACTTACCCATTGTCCAACCGGTATTGGACCATATCCAATCGGACTGTACGGCATTGGCAAGTGTCCAAAACCAGGTCCAGGATAAACAGGTGTTACAGGGGTGCACCCAAAATAAGGATAATAAGCATAAGGATAAGGTGCAAAAGGGAAAAACGGCTGCGGACAGTATTGCGGCATATAAGCAGGTGCAGCCATCGGCGGAACATTGGCGTAATCGGGTTGATCCATGTCATTTTCTTCAGCTTCTTCCATTTCATCATCGTCATATTCTTCTGCACTCACATATTGATTCGGCGGCATTTGGACATTCGGAAAAACGGGGGCATAATATGGCTGCCATTGACCTCCATTCATGAAATTACCAGGCATATACGGTGGTTGTGATGCCATTTGGTTATTCTCCTCCTCGTTGTTTTCATATTCTTCTTCTTGTTCCATCACTTCATGAAAAACATTTTCCGGCTTCTTGGGCAACGTCGGCTTTTGTTCAGGAGAAACAAAAGGCAAATTTGCACTCTCATTCAGCACATCATTCATATTGACAAAAGGCATAAAATAGTTGTGAATATTTTTTTGGTTCGGATAATAAGGCTGATGGACATTGGGTATTGGCGGGACATAAGGTTTTGAAGGTTTCGTTTTTGTTTCTTCTTCCTCCGTCTCTATAGGAGACATTAATTTTTCATTTGCAAAAGGGTGTTCAAACGTTTCTTTTTTTGGAGCTTCTTTTTCTTTTGCCATTTCTTGATTGGATTCGTACGCTGCCTCTTTTTTGATTGGTATGCCGCCAGTTGGGATTTTTATTTTCATTCCGGGCATAATAAGGTCAGGATTGCTTAAATGGGAATTTAATTTCTTCAGTTCTTGAAAATCAACGCCATATTTTTGGGCAATTTTCCATAATGTATCTCCTTTTTGAACAATATGGATTTTCACGTTTTCCCCTCCCGTTCAAAGACGTACTGCTTACAGCACAATTCGAAACTATACCATAACCTTCTTCATCACAACTTATGCAGCAAAAAAGAGGGTTATGATTCAAAAAATAAAAAACCCGGATCATTCCGAGTTCCTTGGAAATCGGTTTAGGATCGCTTCAACATTCGGTCAAGCGCTAATAAGGCGTACTTTTTGGTTTCTTCGCCGACAACAATTTGATTGACAATTTTTCCTTTTTCAATATTTTCAAGCGCCCATGCCAAGTGGGGAAGATCGATGCGATTCATTGTCAAACAAGGGCACATATAAGGATTTAATGACACTATTTCCTTGTCCGGGTTTTCTTTTATTAAACGATTTACTAAATTCATTTCCGTTCCGACCGCCCATTTGCTGCCGCTGGGGGCGCTTTTGATCGTGTCAATAATATATTTCGTTGAACCGGAGTCGTCCGCTTTTTGCACAACTTCAAACGTGCATTCGGGATGAACAATAATTTTCATGTCTGGCTTTCTTTTCCGAAAATACTCGATGTTTTGCACGGTAAATTTTTCATGGACAGAACAATGGCCTTTCCACAAGATGATCACAATTTCTTCAAGCGGACCGTCAAATATCAGTTCTTTTTGAACCGGATCCCACACCGCCATTTTCTCAAGGGGAATCCCCAGTTTGTAAGCGGTATTTTGTCCCAAATGTTGATCAGGCAAAAAAAGAACACGTTGTTTTTGTTTAAAAGCCCATGCCAACATCTTTTCAGCATTGGAGGACGTAACGACTGCTCCGCCGTTTTTCCCGACAAATGCTTTAATCTCAGCAGTTGAGTTCACATATGTTAATGGCAAAATCGTATCGCCTAAAAGTTCTTGAAGGATACCCCAAGCATATTCTGTTTGCTTAATGTCTGCCATATCCGCCATCGAACAGCCGGCTCTCATGTCAGGGAGGATCACTTTTTGGTCAGAAGATGTTAACATATCCGCCGTTTCGGCCATAAAATGAACGCCGCAAAAAACAATAAATTCGGCTTCTTTCATTTTTTGGGCAATTTGAGCGAGTTGCAAAGAATCTCCCGTTGCATCAGCAAATTGAATGACTTCATCCTTTTGATAGTGATGTCCGGGTATCATGATTTTCGAGCCGAATTTTTGTTTAATTTGTCTTATTCGCTCTTCCAGTTCCTCGACTTTGCGATGTTTATACTCTTCCGGCATCAATGAATTTTTAGAGTCGAAAATGTCCAAAAGATTCATTTCGCATCCCTCCCGTGAATATATAAACTTATGTCCAATGATGCAGCTGAATGGGTGAGAAACCCTAATGAAATAAAATCAACGTTCGTATCTTTGTAATCCGCTAAATTGGCTAAAGTGATGCCTCCTGATGCTTCCGTTACAATTTGCGGCGGCGTCATGGAAACAAACTGTTTAATCCGATCAGGCAGGCAGTTATCAAACATGATGACATCAGGATGAACGGAGATTGCTTCTTTCAGCTGCTCTTCTGTTTCTACTTCCACTTCGATCTTTACCATGTGGCCCATTCTTTTTCTCACTGCTTCCACCGCTTTGGAAATGGAACCGCAAAAAGCAATGTGATTGTCTTTAATCATCACCCCGTCATAAAGACCAAAGCGATGGTTATATCCTCCTCCTGTGCGGACAGCGTATTTTTCAAACATTCTCAGCCCCGGCGTTGTTTTTCTTGTATCGCATATTTTTGTCCGCGGCGAATTTAAAATGTCAACTGCCTTTTTTGTCAAAGTGGCAATGCCGCTCATTCGTTGCAGCAAATTTAAAACAACCCGCTCCCCTTGCAAAATCGAACAAATAGAACCTTTGATGACGGCCAGATTTTCCCCTTTTTGAACGGTCTCTCCATCGCTTTTGAATACTTGGACGTTTGCATTTGGATCCAAAATGGAAAAAGCTGTTTCAATTACTTTTTTTCCGCAAAAAATCCCGGCTTCTTTTGCTTTTATGATCGCCTCGCCTTTTTCGTTTTCCGGAAAAATATTTTCGCTTGTTAAATCGCCATCCCCGATGTCCTCCATAAAAAAATGCTGTAAAGATTGCTTCAGTTTCAATTCATTCATTTTCAACCCCTGCTTCCTGTTGATTTGTCAAAACAATTCTTTTTCCTTCCCATTCCATTCTCTCCGCCGGATAATCCGTTCGAAAATGACCTCCCCGGCTTTCTGTTCGCTGCAAAGCTCCTTTGGCAATTAAATAGCCTGCTGTGAGCATGTTGATCCGCTCGATCTCGTCGATCGTATAGAGGAAGCTATTGACAGGATGACTCTCTACATATTGCTCAAACCAAGCCACTGCTCTCGCTAGATTTTCACCCTTTCGTTCTATGCCCACCCAATTTGTCATGACTTGGCGAATTTCGGCTTTTTCCGGGATCTTCTTTTTTTTCACCGTGTGATAATTAGAAATTTCAAATTTTCCCTTATAGCCCGGCTTCCGCTTTAATATAAACTTGGCCGCCCTCGTGCCGAAAACCAAACCTTCCAAAAGAGAATTAGAAGCTAGCCGATTGGCTCCGTGTGCACCTGTACATGCTGCTTCTCCGACAGCGTAAAGACCGGCGATATTGGTTCGGCCGACTAAATCCGTTTCGATTCCTCCCATTAAAAAATGCATGCCGGGAGAGACAGGAATCATCCCTTTGTCCAAGTTGATCCCTTGCTCCGTACACATTTGTGAAATGGTCGGAAAACGTTCCCGGAAAAAAGGTATTCTGGAAATGTCCAAAAAAACTTGAAGCCCTTTTTTGCGCTTCCGATAAATCGCACGGGCGACCACATCTCTAGGCGCCAATTCTCTCATCGGATGAGTGCCTGCCATAAACCTTTCCCCGGTTTCATCGACTAAAATCGCGCCTTCTCCACGGACTGCTTCAGAAATTAACCCGTTACATTTATCATTTACTGACAGCATTGTCGGATGAAATTGCGTAAATTCCATATCAACAAGCCTGCAGCCTGCCCGAAACGCCATCGCAAGTCCATCACCTGTTGCATTCGGATGATTGGAAGTCCAATCATAAATTTGGCCACATCCCCCCGTCGCCAAAATGACATGGGAAGAAGAATAAAAATGAAGTTGTTCATCCTCCGTTTTGGCGACGATGCCAACAGCTCGCCCTTCTTTCACAACAACATCGCAAACAAACTGGTTTTCAAGTATTTGCACACGCCCTTGAAGATTTTCCAAAAAAAATTGTACGGCATGTCTTCCCGTCGCATCTCCACCGGCATGAATAATACGTGAATAAGAATGAGCGCCTTCCTTGCCCAAAAGCAAGTTGCCATGTGCATCCCGATCAAACGGTAAACCGGCTTCAATTAAGGAGGAAATAATATTTTTCCCCTCAGTGACCAGCATTTTTACCGCTTCATTTTTGTTGTGGCGGCAACCTGCCTTGACTGTATCGGCATAATGAAAGTTCAAGTCATCGTCTTCACCAATTGCACAGGCAATCCCTCCTTGAGCCAGATGAGAATTGGAACTTGTCGTATTCGTTTTGGTAATGATTAGTATGTTCATTTTATCACATAATTCTTTTGCAGCTGCCAACGCTGCAATTCCGCTGCCTACAATGATGACATCATAATGGGTCATCAAAAACCCTCCTTATGAATTTACATATGTCTTGACACATATATTTACACAAAACTACAATATTGACAAGAGCTTTTTTTACATTTGAATGAAACCCTTTTAAAAGAAAGAAGGGATGACTGTTGATAAACTTTGATTTTGCTGCTACAACTCCTATGAGCGAAAAAGCAATATCGGCCTATGCACAGGCAGCTGAGTTTGCCTATGGCAATTCAAGCAGTCTGCATGATATCGGAGAAAAAGCCGATGAAGTACTGTCCCTTTGCAGAAAAACATTTGCTTCACTCATTGGAGGAAGCGAAAAAGGAGTTTATTTTACAAGCGGAGGCACGGAGGGAAATATTTTGACAATCAAATCCCTATTGAACGCAACACCCGGAAAAAAACATATTATTGCCTCATCGATCGAACATGCTTCCATTCATCATTTTTTACTTTTTTTACAATCGAAAGGGTTTGACGTAAGCTTTATTGAACATGAACAGACAGGAAAAATTTCGATCGAAACGTTGGAAAAAGCGATTCGGAATGATACTGCCCTAGTTACAATCCAGCATGGCAATTCGGAAATCGGAACGATACAAAATATTCGTGAAATAGCTGCCTTCTTAAGACGGAAAAACATCCGATTTCACACAGATTGTGTACAAACTTTCGGAAAACTAGCAATTGATGTAGGCAAAATGAACGCCGATGCTTACACTTTTTCTTCTCATAAGATTTATGGACCAAAAGGAACAGGCGCAGTATATATATGTCCGCAGTCAGAATGGGCACCCGCAATACCCGGAGCAACCCACGAAAGCGGATTTCGTCCGGGAACTGTCGATGTTCCCGGCATTTTTTCCTTTGTCACTGCTGCTAAGGAGTTTTATAATGATAGAAAGAAGCACATATCCCATTTTTCCCACCTTAGACAGCATTTGATTTCAAATTTAAAAAAATGGACGCCTTCCATCACCATTGTGAACGAGCAAGAAACAGAAGTTCTTCCCAATATTGTAGGTCTTGTAACAAACAGCTATGAAGGGCAATATGTCATGCTTGAACTCAATCGAAGAGGATTTGCCGTTTCCACAGGAAGCGCCTGTCAGGCGGGCATGCAGCAGCCTTCCAGGACGCTTCTTGCCATCGGATTCAATCAAGAAAGAGCTCATCAGTTTATCCGCATTTCCTTTGGAATCAGAACAACTTTGACTGAAATTGATGAGCTGGTAAAGGCAATTGCAGCTATCGTCCGGTAACAGATTTAAGAAAGGTTGATGCGAATTGGAGAAAATATTAGGGGATAATCGGCGAAAAGCAATTGTTGAATGGCTCAAAAACGAAAACCGACCTATCACCGGCGGAGAATTAGCTTCGAGAACAAATGTAAGCCGCCAAGTTATTGTTCAAGACATTTCTCTTTTAAAAGCTCTTGGGGAACCGATCATTGCCACGAGCCAAGGCTATCTGTATTTAAATGAACGAAAACAAAAAGAGAAAATCGTTCAGCGCCTCATTGCCTGCAAACATGAACCAAAGAAAACGGAAGAAGAGTTAAATATCATCGTCGATTACGGAGCAACGGTAAAAGACGTCATTATCGAGCATCCGGTGTACGGAGATTTAACTGCTTCCATTATGGTAAAAAACCGAAAGGAAGTAAAAGAGTTTATTGAAAAAATCACGAAAACAAATGCTTCTTATTTGTCAGAACTTACTGGCGGAATTCATTTACACACGATTGAAGCCAGCGATGCCGAAACATTAGATGAAGTATGCGAAGCCCTCGATCAAGCCGGATTTTTAATTCATGATGACGATTGAGAAACGCTAAAAAGCCGAGTCATCCGAAACCGGATACTCGGCCTTCACAATTTATATGCAGGATAACTGCCTAGCACTTTGACGCCGCATCCCAGCGCCTCCAGTTCTTGAATAGCCCCTGGTATTAAAACATCATCCATCTTTGATTCTATATCTATAATAAACAAGTAATCTCCAAGTCCTGTTTTCATAGGACGCGATTCAATTTTCGATAAATTCAGCTTTCTCCATGCAAACGCAGACAACACTTGATGCAAGGCACCTACCTGATCTTTCGGAAGGGTGACGACCAATGTTGTTTTTTCTCCTATCAACTGAAGGGAACCGTTTTCTACGGAGAAATTTCGATCAGGATGCAGCAGCACAAATCGCGTATGATTAAAATCATAATCATGAATATTATATTTTACGATGGTCAATCCATATTCCTCTGCAGCTAATTCATTGGCAATGACAGCTATGTTTTCTTCCGGATGATCCTGAATATACTTTGCTGCAGCGCCAGTAGATGCAGCGTATTCCAAAATGGCATTCGGCATATGTTGATGAAGAAACTTGTGGCATTGTGCAATCGCATGTGCGTGGGAATATACTTTTTCAATTTGCTTCCAATTATTTTTTCGGCAAGGATGCACCATCAAATGTTGTTTGACCGGTGCAACAATTTCCCCGATTATGTA
>NZ_JBVVUU010000004.1:125224-125617 GCF_056032925.1 Aeribacillus sp. JST-2 | reverse complement strand
AAGAGGTACTACCGCAATTGTAGTTTCATGATTGACAACCGCATCCATGGCATGCGGAATCGTTCGATACGGAATGAGTTCTGCATCATTTTGAAAAAATTTGCTTACAGCTAAATGAGTAAAGGTTGCTTTTGGACCTAAATAACTGACTTTCATCATTCTCTTCTCTTCCTTCCTGTTCTATGCCCCTGAACTTACCACTTCAACTTTTTCGACAAAATCTAAATTCCGCAATTTCATCAAAAGTTCTTGAATATCTCCTTTGATCCCGTTAATATTTAATGAAAGCGTTACATTCGCTCTTCCTTGGAGAGGGATTGTCTGATGAATCGTCAACACGTTGCAGCCTGCTTCAGCAACAATTGCAAGCAGCTGAGAAAGGGTTCCGGAGCG